>NZ_DYYK01000154.1:0-15455 GCF_020741705.1 Bacteroides coprosuis | reverse complement strand
TCTCTTATCTAGGTTGAGAGATTTTCTATTCCAGCTCATTGTTCTTACTCAAAATCAATAAACATGCTCTTGAAATTGATGATGGCTAGGTTGTACTGAGTAAAGACATCCTGACCCAAGTTTCCATCTAACCCTTTTAAAAATTGATATTCATTTTGGTTGACAGAAATTTGAGGTAAGTAGTTCTCCTTCGATCCTATTTTGTATTGAAAATGAGGATAGACATATACCTCTTCATGGATCGTTCCACCCGCACCTCCTCTGCCCATAGTTTCGAGTTGAGATTTGGCTACAATCTCCTCCTTATGACGATTAAAATAATTAACCGATAGCTCTGAACTTTTTGCTCCAGTATCGAGTGCCATTTTAAGAGTATCTTGCGGTGTTTCAACTATAACTACTGGAGTTTGTCCTTTAAAGTAGAGATTGGAGTACTTTCTACTCGAGGGCTTTAGGGGAATATGGAGAGCATTGTGAGTTAGGTCTATTTTAATTTCTTGCATCTGTTTAATTAAAGGATAGCCGATGATACCCGAAATCTGATAATCAAGTTCGGGGAAGAAAAGATCATTATCTTCTGCAATCAAGAAAACAACATTTTCAAAGAGTAGCTCACCTACATACAAACTATCGGCAACACCAATTTTGGTTTTTATCTGGATGTGAGTGGCTGTAGATACATCAATATCTGTTTCGTAAATTTTAAAGCCCAAACGTTTTGCTTCAGAATGACTGATGGTAGAAGTTTGTGCTCCAGTATCAAAGATAAAGTGATCATGTACGCCCTTGCTAGATACGGGAATCATCAAATGGTTAAATATGTTGTTGTAGATGGGTATAGTCGTATCTTTTGTAATATGAATCTTTTGTTTCCCCACTAGAGCTTTTGCTAGGGTATAGTTGATTTTAAAGAGCGTGTTATAATCATTACTCTTGCTTTTTGTGAGGAGGTGAGAAAAATCTTCCAAGAGGGTACTATACACTTGAGCCGCCAGATGATACTGGAAGGTATTATTGTAATTCAACCCTTGTTGTTCTAATAGATGAACCACCTCCTGATTGCTTAATTTATTTCTATACTGATTGAGTAATTGGTTGATGGCAACGATAGATTGATTGTACTGTCCAAATGCACTATAGCAGTAAGCGTCATAATAAAGAAAGGTATTATGGCTAAAACTTCTAGGTAGTTTTTGTAATTCCGATCTCAGTTCAAGAAAAGACTCTTCTTGTAGTAGATGGTTCAATTTTTTGATCACAGGGTCTATAGGCTGATTACCTGCAAAGCTAATCAGAGAAACCCATAGACCTATTATTAAGAGTGCATATTTTTTCATTGAATAAGTTTAATCTATTAACAGCTTGACAACGGTTTTTGTTGAACAGACTAGGTAAAATGAAGTTCGTTCTATCATCTGTAAATGTATGATAAAATAGAGATAATGGAGGGCATAAAAGGCTTCATTTTGTGTTATTGTGTAAAATAGTATCCTACCTATAAAACGGATAGATATACATCCTGAATAATCGGTTTTTAAAGTCTTAGTCAAAAATAGGTTTTATCGGTGTCAAAATCTCATCATGTCGGTGTCATGTCATTCTCATGTCGGTGTTAAGATGAAAGGATGTCTTTAGACCTAAAAATACTGAATAGATATACATTTTACCATCTTATAAGTATGCAACTGAATTTATTAAAAAAAGTCCTATCTCGCAGATGTTCGATAGGACTTTTTAGGCTTTAAAATAGGCTGTGAAGAAACGATATTTCTGTGTAATGTTCTTTCGGGTAATTGAAGTATCAAACCTCCAATGAGAAAGAACTCTATTACATTTGTTTATCTTTAATAGCCTTTGCTAGCTTTCTAGTTTGCTCTATTACTTTAGGAGAAAGTAGGAGCAAGGCTATAATATTGGGAACTACCAAGAAGACATTAAAAGCATCGGTTAACTCCCATACCAATTCTACTTGAAGAATAGAACCTACCACAACAACTGCAACTACCATCATACGGAAAGGTGTGATGCATTTTTCTCCAATTAAATAACGTAGGTTTTGAGCGGCAAAGAAATACCAGCCCACTATCGTTGTGAGTGAGAAGAAGAAGAGGGTTACTGCAACAAATATTAATCCACCTTCTCCAAAAGCTGTTCCAAAAGAGGCTTGGGCAGCATCTGCACCCGAATTGGTAAGGTGGGTTCCTGTAACTAGTACAATTAAAGCAGAGATTGTACAAACTATAAAGTTGGTCCCAACACCCACCAAAGCCATCATACCTTGTTCGTAAGGATGCTTTACTTTGGCTACGGCATGAGCGTGTGGAGTTGTACCAATACCAGCTTCATTGGAGAATAAACCTCTAGATATACCATATCGCATAGCTTTCATAATGGTAATACCCAGTACACCACCACCTAAACTTTGAGGAGAGAAAGCCCCTACAAATATAGACTCAATAGCGGGTACCACGTGTTCGTAATTCATACCAATCACAATAAGTCCGCCCGTGATGTAGATACAAGCCATAATAGGTACTACTTTTTCAGCAAAAGCAGCAATACGTGTGATACCACCGATAAGAATGAATCCAACAATGATAGCCACAACAATACCGATATAAATAGATTTAACGGGGAGAACATTGGTCAGTGTTAAGCAAATAGAATTGGACTGAACAATGGTGCCCATAAATCCCAATACGATAACTGCTACTATGGCAAAAAAGGTAGCTAAGAATTTACTCTTCAATCCTTTTAATATATAATAGGCAGGACCACCTACCACATGTCCATCAATGGATGTTTTATATAACTGCGATAAAACAGCTTCGGCATAGTTGGTTGCCATACCTACAAGTGCACTTACCCAGAGCCAAAACACAGCACCTGGACCACCCGCAGCAATCGCGGTTGCTACACCTATGATATTACCAGTACCCAACTGAGCAGCGACAGCGGTAGATAAAGCTTGAAACTGACTCATTCCTTCTGCTTTGGTAGCTTTACATCTCTTGAATGCTCCTTTAAAAGTTAATCGAAAGGCTCGGAACACATGACGCTGAATAAAATGTAAGCGAATAGTGTAGTACAAGCCTGCACCCAATAAGAACACAATAAGAATGGGTCCTAAATAGGTGTTGTTGATGTGTCTAACCGACTCCAACAGTTCTTCTTGAGAAATAAAGATTAGCATAAGCAGAGTGTAATTTTTAGTTAATAATTAAGGATTAAAGTGTCTCGATTTATTCATCTTGTCTTTTCGTATATGTGTGTAATAAAAAATAAAACGTGCAAAAGTCTATAAATATTTATTAAGTGCAAATAATTTACGATATTTTACAATATAAAGAGCAAAGCAATTAAACTTTTTTTACTATTTGATACAATTCTTGAATATATGTAAAACTTTTTGATTATTTAAAGAGAGTGATATTCTGTCATATAAAACTCTATAATTGCTACTATAGTACGCTTATGTGTCTTTATTGGTGGAAATGTGTAACGGCTAAATCGTTAAGTTAATGGAATACATGTTTTGCAACATATTTGTATTTAAATACGTATTTCTGCTTTTAAATTAATATGAATAACAATCTGTTAGTTGTAAAAAAGAAATCAAAATCTTTACATTGTGTTTTGACTAATTGCTCAATAAAATCTTTTTCTGATGTTATATTTTGAGTATTGATTCGAGAATAAATGACAGATGAATCCTGATCGTAATTTTAACGAACTAATCTTGTTCTCAAAAGATCTTTTTTGGAAGAGTATAAGTAGCCCAAAAGAGCCTTGCAATGGCTTTACATGAGTACTCGATAGGATTTTTTTCTGCTCAATTAAATTGTAAATAGTTGTTATTTACTTTATAAATTTCATACCTTAGCTGCGTTATTGGTGATGCGAAATAGAAATCTATTATTTCGTCATTGAAAAGGGAATCAGGTGTAAATCCTGAACAGACCCGCTGCTGTAATTCTTAATTAATTACTTTAAATACCGCTTGAGCCACTGTCTGATACGCGATGGGAAGGCTATTTAAAGAGAGAAAAAGTCAGAAGACCTGCCAATAATATAAGTTACAAAGCTTTCTGGGACTAGAGCTTTAAGACATTTATGATAGGAGTAAGCTGTAAATACTTTTATCCTCTACTTGAATTATATCTTTAAATCTCTATCCCCGTTGGCTGTAGTTTGTAAAACAAACATACACTAGAAGAATGAATAATATTAAAAAAATATTATTGGGAGGTATGCTATGTGCCTTTCCTTGTACCCATTATGCCCAAAATAAACTAGACAGCCTCCAGTATTTACAGGAGGTAGTGATTACGGCAAAACCTTTCGAAGAGATAATTCCTGTTCAAAAGCTATCAGGAGACATACTTCAAACACTCAGCGTGCATAGTGTAGCAGATGCACTTCGTTACTTCTCGGGTATTCAAGTAAAAGACTATGGAGGTATTGGTGGCTTGAAGACAATAGATGTCCGTAATATGGGTAGTCACCATGTGGGGGTATTCTATGATGGAATAGAGCTAAATAATGCACAAAATGGAGTCATCGATTTAGGGAAATATTCACTAGATGATATGGAAGAGCTCTCCCTTTATAATGGTCAGAAGAGCGATATCTTTCAATCGGCCAAAGACTTTAGTGCTGCCTCAACGGTTTACTTAAAAACCAAACGTCCACGCTTTGTGGGAGATAAGAAGACTAATGTTATTCTTCGTTACAAAGCGATGTCTATCGATTTTATAAATCCCTCTTTTCGTGTAGAACAGCGTATTTCACCTTCCGTTACTATGAGTGCGAGTGGGGAGATGACCAAAACAAATGGTCGTTATAAATTTCGATATAAACGAAAGAACTTAGATGGTACTTTGGCCTACGATACTACTGCCACTCGTACAAACAGTGATGTAGAAGCTTATCGTTTAGAAACTGCCTTCTTTGGAAGAATAGAAGATGGAGGATGGTCTGCCAAAGCTTATTATTACGATTCCAACCGAGGTGCGCCTGGTGCAATAGTAGCCAACAAATTTGATGATGGCTTTAGACAGAAGGATAAGAACTTCTTTGCCCAAGGAGAGTTCACCAAAGATTTTTCAGATCAATACCATTTCCAGTTCAAAGGTAAATATGCCTTTGATAAGATGAATTATATTGCTCGAGATACCACACACGTATTGGGCGATGTAGTCACAGAAAGTGCTCAGTTTGACGATACCTATTACCAGCAAGAAATCTATGCCTCTGTAATTAATATGTACAATATTACCGATTGGTGGGATGTATCTGCCTCGGCAGATTTTCAGTGGAATAAGCTCAATGCTACTCGCTTGGGAATATCTACAGCCTTTGCATACCCTACACGCTATACGTTATTGGGTGCATTGGCTACTTCACTTAACTTGGGTAAGTTCAAGGCAATGGTCAGTGTAAATGGAGCCTTTGTGCACGAAACCGTGAGAAACGGAGCTGCGGGTCCCAATAAAAAGGAATTCAGTCCAGCCGTGTTCTTGGGTTATAAACCTTTTCAGAATCATGATTTCAATGTAAGAGCTTTTGCCAAGCGAGTATTCAGAATGCCTACATTTAATGATTTGTACTATACACAAGTTGGCTCATCGGCTTTGAATCCCGAATATGTGAATCAGGTGAATCTAGGGTTTACCTATAATCTCCCTTTCCGTCATTCAGTATTCGATAAGTTTTCTATTCAAACAGATGCCTATCTTACCCGTACAACCGATAAGATAATTGCTGCCCCCACAGGAAACCTCTTCCGATGGATGATGAGCAATGTAGGAAAAGTGAAAGGGAAAGGAGTTGAAGCCTCTGCTGCCTTGGATATGCATTTCGGAGCTATTCAAGTGGCGACAAACCTAAGTTATGCTTATTCGGAGCAGAAAGATTATACGAAGATTTTTGGACTACCTCTCTCTTCCTATGGCGATCAGATACCTTATACACCTTGGCATAGTGGTTCTGCCATCTGCTCGGCTTCTTACAAATCATGGAATTTGAACTATAGCTTCTTCTATGTTGGCGAACGCTATAATGGAGCCTTTAACAATATTGAGAAAAATAAAGTCCAGCCTTGGTACACACATGATATTGCCCTTCAAAAACAGTTCCAATTCAGTAAACTGAAGGCGAATGCATCTGTAGAAGTAAACAATCTATTTGATCAGCAATACGAAGTAATCTACAATTACCCCATGCCTGGGCGAACATTTAAATTTATTATAGGGATAGAATTATGAGAAACTACACTCTTTTCATTCTTGCTTTAGCATCTGTTTTTCTACTTCCTTCATGTAGAAAGGATGAATATATTTTTAAGTCCAATAAAGAACAAGTGGCGTACCCTCGTCCAGATTCTAAGACTTTGGGCTTCTATATTCTCAATGAAGGTAATATGGGAATGAACCGAGCTAGCATTGATTATTTTGATTACCGTACGGGTTACTACTCTACCGATATCTACTCTGAACTCAACCCCAATGCAATCAAAGAACTGGGTGATGTAGGGAATGATTTAAAGATTTACGGGAACAAACTCTATGCTGTCATTAATGCTTCGAATAAGATAGAAGTCATGAATAAATGGACGGCACAGAGGCAGAAAGTAATCACTGTCCCCAATTGTCGATACCTTGCTTTTCATCAAGATAAAGCTTATGTCAGTTCTTATTCGGGTCCGATAGGTGTTGATCCCAATGCAGAAAAAGGTTTTGTGGCGGAGATAGATACGACTTCATTAGAGCTAACCCGAAAGGTACAAGTAGGCTACCAACCCGAAGAGATGGTGATTGTAAATAATAAGCTCTATGTAGCCAACTCAGGAGGTTACCGAGTTCCTAATTATGATACTACTGTATCTGTAATAGACTTAGATAGCTTTGAGGAGATTCAGAAGATAGATGTAGCGATCAATCTACACCGCATGGTTTTAGCTCCCAATGGCTTGATCTATGTATCTTCTCGAGGAGACTACAAAGGTGTTCGTTCAGATATATTCATTATCGATCCTCAAAAAGATGAGGTAGTGCAATCTCTCGGAGTAGGAGCAAGTGAATTATGTCTAAGTGGAGAATTACTTTATTACTACAATTCAGAAGAAGATCAGAATACAGGCAGTAGAGATATTAAATATGGTATAATAGATACCAATACTCAACAGGTCATCTCTAATGAAATTATAACCGATGGTACAGATAAGCAAATCATGCTCCCTTATGGTTTGACGATCAATCCTGAAACGAAAGAGATATACATTACCGATGCACAAAATTATATCGTAACAGGATTTGTGTATTGCTTTACTCCCGATGGAAAGTTGAAGTGGAAAACAACAGCAGGTAACATTCCTGCCCATTTTGCCTTTTTAAAATAAGAATCAGATAACATATAAATATAGAAACCATGAAAAAGAAGTATTTAAATTTATTATCAATGGCTTGTGTGGGTATAGTACTAGCCAGTTGCAGCAGTAGCGATGACAATACAGATCCACAACCAAAAGATAGCCCTTACATTAATAAAGTGTATGAGTTTAAACCAGCTTATGGTCAGTTTGTCAACGAACTACCTGCATACCATGATGGGGATACAGAACAAGCTATGCTGGCCAAAGTCAATAAAGCTTTAGTGGGTCCAAATACAGAGATGATTTCTTTGGGTGGCTTTGGAGGCTATGTTGTATTTGGTTTTGATCACATGATTGAGAACAAAGAAGGGTTAAGAGATTTTAAAGTACTCGGTAATGCTTTCTATTCAGCTACAAAAGCGAGTATTTCTAAAGGAGCAAGTAGTGAGCCAGGTATCATCATGGTATCTTATGATGAAAACAAGAATGGCAAACCAGATGATAAATGGTATGAAATAGCAGGAAGTGAGTATAACAACAAAGAAAGCATCAGAAACTATGAAATTACCTATTATAGACCAGAAGTAGAAGATAAAGAAGTTCGAGAAGAGTATATCCGCTGGACAGATTCTGAAGGAAATGAAGGTTGGATTCCTAAAAATACCTACCACAGACAAAGCTATTTCCCAAACTGGATAGCCAAAGATCAAAAATCAATCACTTTTAAAGGTACTCTCTTACCTTCCAATGCAGAAAACAAAGGTACAGATGAAAATGAAAACTGGGTATCTTATCCTTATGAATATGGATATGCAGACAATATGCCTAATTCTTCAGATGAATCGGCAATAGACATTAATTGGGCGGTTGATGAAAATGGCAAATCTGTCAATCTACCAGGTATTCACTTTGTAAAGGTTTATACTGCTGTGCACCAACAAGCGGGTTGGCTAGGTGAAATATCTACAGAAGTACTAGGTGCGTATGATTTACACTTGAAAGGAGAAGTCGTAAAAACACGATAAACATCACATAAACATTTAAATTTATAAACTATGAAATTGAGTAAAAGTATATTATTCGGACTGCCTTTAATGGCATTAATGGGGCTCTCATCTTGTTCAAGAGATAAAGACTATAGCTGTTTAATCCCCAACCCAGAACCAGAAAACCCTGGAGTAGAATGTATTCCCGATGCTAAACCCTCTCTGCCTGTTGAGGCTGATGGTTTTTACATGGTCAACGAAGGCTGGTTTGGGCATGATGGTGGTTCAGTAAACTTCTTCGGTAAAGATGGTCATATTGCATATCGTGCTTATTCTACAGCAAATGCAGGAGAAGAATTTGGTAAGACTACAGCAGGTGGGGTAATGTACGGTGATAATCTTTATTTTACCTCTAAACAAGGAAATAGACTAGTTGTTGCTGATGCTAAAACTCTAAAGAAGAAAGCTGTTCTCGAAGAAGTAGGTGGAGATGCTCGTTTCTTCCAAGGTATCAATGCAAATAAAGGATATCTATCTGTTTCAAGTGGAATCTCAATTCTGAACTTAGAAGATTTTACTTATACGGGTAAGCAAATTGCTGGAGTCTCTGGTGAGGTAGGCGATATGTGCCAAGTGAACAATACTGTTTTTGCTGCTGGTAAGGGCAAAATATATGCAATCCATGCAGAGAAGGATGAGCTGATAGAAACCATCGAAGTAAAAGGTGCAAACAGTGTCCTTTTGGCAAAAGATGGCAATGTATGGGCTGGTGCTGGAGAAACTCTCTATAAAATTAATCCTGCAACTTTTGAAGTTGAAAAAAGAGACATTAAGGGATTGGGTATAAGAACAAACCCATGGGCTTGGACACCAAGAGCAATTGATGCTAGTGCAATATCCAACACTCTTTATTGGGCTAGTGGAAAATCAGTGATTAAGTATGATATAGAATCAGGATCTTCTGAAAGCATCTTTACACTAGGAAGTGAAGATGGAAAGAATCTAGGTTTCTATGGTGCCGGACTTCGAGTTGATCCGTTGACAGAAGATATTGCAGTGATTGGTCAACAAGGTTTCAGTACCTTTATCTGGGTCTATTTGATTGATAATGCTGGTAAAGAAATTAAGAAATATCAAGTACTCAATCAGGATGGTAAGGAGCACTATTGGTTCCCATCCATGCCTCTCTTCTTAGATATGAATAAACCTGAGATATTAGTGAATCAGATACTTGTTCCTGTGAAAGAAACAGTAGAAATTGATTTGTCAGAAAAAGTAGTAGATGCAGATACTTTCGATGCAGCTATCTCTAAGGCAGTTGAAGTGAAAGAAGGAGAAACATTGATCTCAGCTTCTATTGAAAACAATAAATTGATTGTTGAAGGTTTAGGCGAAGAAGGAAAGACCGAAATCACCCTTACTGTAAACTCAAATGGTTGTATCGTAAGTAAAACTATTGAAGTAGTAATTGCAGAAGAGCTTACTTGTAAATTATAAGATCTCTCACTATAACTAGAGAATAATACGTTTTTACTGACACCGACAAGAGGATGCTTTGACACCGACATCGTATCATCATGTCGGTGTCATGACGATAACTTGATAGAGTTAAAACCGTATTTTATAGGTATAGACAAGTGTTGCTATTTACAGTAAATATTAGAGTACAAAAAAAGGTAGAAGTGCGTGCTTCTACCTTTTTTTATATCCTAAATTAAGATCCTATTTTATTCGATAGGTTCAATTCCTGATCGTTTTTGATAAGCCAATGCAGCCCCAATAGCTGTGCTATATTCAGAATATTGAGGGATATGAAATCTCACATCATACATCTCTTCTATCTTAGAAAATATCTCTTTGCATTGAGGAAGCTGAGTAAGATTTCCAATCAGCACAAAATCTCTAATATTACTATTGAGTGAAGAAAGAATAGCCGACTGTCCGATAGCTCTTAGTACTAAGTGAATAATACCCGAAGCAAGGTCTTCAGGACAAGCATTGCCATCTACTTTTCCAAAGTTGGAAGCAGTAGCATCAAGAGGTAATCCAGGCAAGGCTTTGCTACAGATGTCTTGAATCTGAAGATCTATATTATTAAGCGATCCTTGAGAAGCTAGTTCGGCAATGGTATCAATATTCTGTGTCTTCAGTAAAAGTCTAGAGAGCCCCAAGAGTGTGCCACCTCCAATACCCGTACCTCCGATATGTTCGATGTTTTCGCCCTGAACTTTAACAAAAGATGTACCCGTACCCATACTCACCACAATGATGTTTTCAAGGTCGATAGTAAATTTTGCTCCTAGTCCATTGGCTAAGAACTCGTCTGTTCGTGCAGTAGGCAAATCATAGATAGGTCGGTCAATAAAAGCACTGCCCACACCTGTCAAAATTATTTCTTCTATATCGGGTAAGTTGATTTGATTATTGTAAATATACTTACCAAAAGCTCCAAAAAGAGAAGCAACAGGATCCGATGCTTTAACAAACATCGGAGAAATGATCTCTCTTTGTTTTACTCCTACGATCTTAGTAGTACTTCCGCCTACATCAATTCCGATGACAAGACCCATAATATTTAGTTCTTTAAATATGCAAAATAATATATTACAAAGGTATAACTAATTATTACAATATACTTCTTTCATGCCAAAAGTCTGTACCCATATCGGTAGAGATTAGAACATTAAGTAAAGTAAAAATGCTCTTTATTCATGCTAGAGTTAGAATAAAAGGTAGGATATAAAACCTTTACTCCTTTCTATTTGTTAACTTTTAAGAGAGTAATGTCCCTTAGTATCAAAAAGATATTGCTTTCTTATCTTTAAACATATAGATAACCTTAAACAATTGAGTTTTATGAAAATTGACCTTAATGATAGAGTGAAAGGAACCTTAATGGGTTTAGCTGTGGGAGATGCTCTAGGATATGGAACCGAGTTTATGCCCAAGACAAAAGTATGCTTCAACTATCCCGATGGACTAAAGAGATATTCTGATATCGTGGAGAGTGAGTGGTGTACAAAGGATCATATAGGTCACTGGACCGATGACACAGATATGATGCTCGCCATTCTTGACAGTCTATTGGATAAAAAAGAAATAGACTTAGCAGATATTGCAAAGAATTTTAAAGCATGGAAAGAGTCTAGCCCATGGGATATAGGGATGCTGACATCTGATGTTTTATCAAATCCGAAATACTTAGATAACCCTGTAGCCTGTGCAAAGAAAGAGTGGGAAAACTCAGGAAGAAATAGTGCAGGAAACGGAGGAATTATGCGAACCTCAATTACAGCTATCTGGCAATACAAAGACTGGAAACAAGTAAAAGAAAATACAGCTAATATTTGTCGGTTAACTCATTATGACCCTCGTTGTGTTAGCTCGTGCGTGGTAGTTGCCTATATTTTACATTCTATCCTAAACGATAAAACCTTCACTAAAAGAGATTTAATAGAGGTGTCCAAAGAGTTTGATGAACGAACAGGTAAGTTTATTGAGATTGCTTATCAACCAGATATTACAAGGCTGAGCCTAGATGGCCCAGGAATGGGTTATACGCTAAAAGCTATGGCAGCAGGAATTTGGGCGTTTAATTATGCCAAAGACTATATGAGTGGTATTCAGACTGTCTTACTAGAAGGGGGAGATGCTGATACAAATTGTGCCGTAGCTGGACCAATCTTAGGTGCTAAATATGGATTTAGCTCTATCCCCAAACACCTGATTACTGATCTCAAAGAAGGTAAAGCGTTGGAACATAAGATTGATCGTTTAATAAAGATGTTATAAGAGTTAAAGAGTGTTTCCGAATACTAGAATGTGGCTATTTATCTTTCATTTTAAATTAGAAATTAATAACTTGAATCGATAGTTAAATAATAATTTAAAATACTTAGCCTTATGAAAAAGTATGTTTGTACAGTTTGTGGTTACGTATATGACCCTGCTGAAGGTGATCCCGACAATGGTATAAAACCAGGTACTGCTTTTGAAGATTTACCCGATGACTGGGTATGTCCAGAATGTGGAGTAGGAAAAGAAGACTTTGAGCCTTCAGAGGATTAAATAAAGTTTGTAGAAAGAAACGAGGTTGCCTAGTAATAAGCAACCTCGTTTTATAATTATATATTCTTTCGCTAGTGTGAATGGATGGGTCCAAAGTAAAGGTATCCCAACTCTTAGAATCTTTAAGCGTAGATATTCATCTAATCAGTTCGTGCGAATAGAGTATTCTTATTTCTTGAAAATAAAGTAAACCGCAAGGATCAGAAATCCAAATCCTATGATGTGATTGAGCCGCAATGTCTCATTCTTAAAGACTACGATAGTTATTATCGTAAATACAGTAAGAGAAATCACTTCTTGTAGAACTTTGAGTTGCCACAGATTAAATGGTCCTCCATTCTCTATATACCCAATTCTGTTGGCTGGAACTTGGAAGCAATATTCAAAAAAGGCGATTCCCCAACTGATTAAAATGATGGCCAATAAGCCGAAATGACTGAAAGAATCCATTTCCTTAAACTTAAGATGTCCATACCACGCAAAAGTCATAAAAAGATTAGAACAAACCAGAAGTCCAATCGTTGCTAAATACTTTGTCATAAATGTATTGTCTGATTAAAAGATAGAGTTCAAAAAATTGAAATGATTACAAAGGTAGTATATTTATTGATGAAATGTTTTGAATAATCTTCTTTTCATGGCCTATGAATGAGAAGTCTTACCCCTAGTTTTTATCCTAAAAAAAGAGGCGTAAATATGATGAAGCAACCTATTCAACGGAGAGGTACAGATAATAAAATCTTGAAGAAACATCTTTTATTTCAAGCAATATATGTATATTTGCAATCTGGTAAAAAGAAGGAACAAGAACTGATGAAAACAAACCCTTGTATTTTTTTGTATCAGAACGCAGATAATCAGGATCAGATGAGAGTGAAAGAAGCTATTCAACTGATTACATTACCGACTCCTCTATTTTACAAAGTTATTGATTGCTACCGAAGACAATGTTGTTTTCGGTTTTTTTATGCTCAAAATTTTAAAAAATGACAACAGACGACGAAAAGAAAGTAGTCTTGGCTATCCATGAAAAGCCGAAATTTGCTCAGTGGATACTACTCAGTATCCAACATCTCTTTGCCATGTTTGGAGCTACCGTATTAGTCCCCACACTTACAGGAATTAGTCCTGCCGTAGCTCTCGTATCAAGTGGTATTGGAACACTCGCTTTTATTGCTATTACACGGGGTAAAGTGCCTTCATACTTAGGCTCATCCTTTGCCTTTATTAGTCCCATAATAGCAGTTAAAGCCTTGGATCTAGACCCCACATCGGGTGTGGGAGTTGGGAGTTTTCTTGTAGGAAGCTTTATGGTAGGAGTTACGTATGCTCTTGTCGCCCTAATCATCGCCAAGGCAGGAACCAACTGGTTGATGAAATTACTACCTCCCGTAGTAGTAGGTCCCGTAATTATGGTTATCGGTTTGGGATTAGCCTCCACAGCAGTGGGGATGGTGACAAATAATCCAGTAGGAGAATATGACATTACTTACGTTACTATAGGACTGATAACCCTTGCGATAACTGTAGTTACTGCCATCTTCACCAAAGGCTTTTTAAGTGTCATACCTATTTTAGTAGGTATAATAGGAGGATATCTCACCTCATTAATGATGGGAGTAGTAGATACACAAACGGTAGCTAATGCGGCCTGGTTTGAAATTCCTCCGTTTCAAGTTCCCTTTTTACATTATACGCCCCATTTTACTTGGAAAGTATTCCTGCTCATGGTACCAGTGGCTATAGTTCCTATTGCAGAACACATCGGTCATCAGTTGGTTTTGAGTAAGGTCATCAATAAAGATTTAATCAAAGACCCCGGTTTAGACCATTCCATGCTTGGAGATGGAGTTGCCACCCTGATAGCATCTGTTATCGGCGGACCTCCTAATACTACTTATGGCGAAAACATAGGAGTACTAGCCATTACAAGAGCCTTTAGTGTATATCTATTTGTAGGAGCAGCCTGCTTTGCCATTTTATTTGGCTTTTGTGGAAAAGTAGCTGCATTGCTCTCTACCATTCCCTCACCAGTAATGGGTGGGGTATCCATTTTGTTATTTGGTATTATCGCTTCAAGTGGATTGAGAATGCTAGTAGAGAATAAAGTGGATTTTGCCAAGAAGCGTAACCTTATCATATCTTCTGTTATTTTAGTAATAGGGATAGGAGGGGCAGCCATTCATGTTGGAGATCTTTTCTCTTTAGAAGGTATGGCATTATCTTCTATTATAGGTGTCATACTCAATCAAGCTTTACCGGGAAAAGAAGTTGTAGACTTTGATAAGATGTTTAAAGAATAGAATAGAGAACTCATAATAAATTTCAGTAAGGAGGCTGTCCCTAAAGGATAGTCTCCTTTTTTGTATAAATGACTTTGATGGCTGAGTTCTCTTATCATCTTGACACCGATATGTAGTTGCTTTGACACCGACATGTCATGATCATGTCGGTGTCAAAGTAAAATCACAACTTATAAAAAGTAAGCATTTATTAGGGCTTAAATCTGGAGAATACTATCAATAAAAAGATCAATAGCTTTATTTGTGGAATAATACAATATGCTTTTTATATGTGCTATCTATTGACATTAAGTAATAAGGGTATTGACGAAAAAGGGTAATTATAATATTTAAGAATTAATTGTAAAGTATATTTTAACTAAATGAGAGCTGTTTTAAGAGTTGAAAGGCATGATGTGATTTGTAATCTAAAGCCTCTAAATCTAGCTTATGCACTAGGTTGTATATGTGTTTGATTTGAAAAATGAAAGTAAAATTATTCTTATTTGTATCAAAATAATAGTTTATGTAAAATGGTTGGTTTACAATAATTATGTAAACAAAGATTAATGATAATTTTTTTTAATAAAAATTAATAAATATATTTGCGAATACATTTTGCTAGTTAAACCCTATAAAAATTAAACCTATGAGAAAATTAAAGCTGTTCATGCTTCTCTCATTTCTCTTTATGAGTATGGGTTATGTATTCGCTCAAACAAGGACAATTGAGGGAGTCGTAATCTC
>NZ_DYYK01000153.1:0-19277 GCF_020741705.1 Bacteroides coprosuis | reverse complement strand
AGGGCGTTGCTCTATCCAGCTGAGCTACGGAACCAGTTTTATTAGTGGTTGCAAATGTAGGATGTTTTTTAGAAACATCAAAGCCATTTACTCTTTTATTCCGAAATATTTTCATACAAAACAATGCTCATTTCAAACTCTTCGGCTCTTCAGCCTTTCTATATTGCAGCGTAAGCTTCCCTATTGGGACTATTTTCAGCACTAAACTGAATGATTTAATAATTATTCTACAGATATTTTAACTGATGTATTATTTTTTTATATATTTGCAGTGAATTTTGGTTTTTCTTTTAATACACATTAGAAGAAATGAAAAGGGAATCAGGTGTAAATCCTGAACAGACCCGCTGCTGTAAGCTCCACCAAAAAGTTTTGAGCCATACTCATATCCACTGTTCGTTAAGAACGGGAAGGACGCCCAAAACGGAGTAAGTCAGAAGACCTGCCAAATCAATATATGTTTAATGCTTTCGGGGAGTAGAGCTAAAACGCATTCTGTCACATTATACTGATTAATGTCTTATACGTTTTTTATTGCAACTCTTACCGAGATATAAAAATATCTGGTACTATGCACTATTTTATTTATTCTAGAGAATTTGCTATTGCTCAAATTAAAGCCATAGCCATTCAAACCTATCTTTTTATACACCCTTTTTTACTACCTATCAGTCCGCATCGACAGAAGTAGATAGATGAAGAAGATATTCTCCACGTTCCATTCTTTTGCAAAGACTAAAGAACTCTTTGGCTTTTGCAGAACAGCTGCGTATCAATTATCAAACAAGCACTTACTTTTTATAAACTATTATAATTCAAAATTTAAATGAAAAAGACAGTAAAACTACTCTTCCTTATTTTAAGCTGCGTATTCATTGCAAGCTGTAGTGACGAGTACAACGACAGTTTCATCAAGAGTGAAATTGCCGACATCAAAACAGATTTATCTGCTCTAAAAAAACAAGTATCCTCTATTCAGACCCTTGTAGATGCTCTCAACTCAGGTAAAGTGATTACTGAGGTAAAAGAATTAGGTGAAGGTAATGGCTATCACATTACTTTTAACGATGGATCGAAAATTTTTGTAAGAGATGGTAAAGACGGAGTAAATGGCACAAACGGTATCAACGGCAAAGATGGTATCAACGGTGCTAATGGTAAAAATGCCCCAATCATAGGTATCGGAGAGTCTGATGGCCATTATTATTGGACATTAACTACCGATGGAAAGACTGAGTTTTTACTCAACAAGCAAGGTCAAAAAATATCTGTTTCGGGTATTGATGGCAAAGATGGTGCTACTCCAGAACTAATCATTGACGAGGCTGGATTCTGGGTTGTCAACGGAGAAAGACTTCAAGACCAAGAGGGTAAACCAATTAAAGCCACAGGTGAATCACTTTTCCAAGAAGTAAAAAACGAAGAAGAAAATGTAATATTCATCCTAACTAATGGCGAAGAGATTATTATACCTAAATCGGAAGTTTCTCACTTAAAATTTGAAGAAAAAGAAGGTTCAGCTACATTTTTCTTAAAAACAGGTAGACCCAACAAACTAGCTTTTGAGGCTTCTAAAGACATATCAAACATTGAAGTAATCAATAAGCCAGCAAACTGGACAGCTATAGTTCACATAGGAAACAGAACTGTTGATATTACTATTCCTAGAACAGTAAAATATGCTGTTGAAGAGGTAAAAATTCAAGGGATAGATAAAAATGGACTAACTTATGTTGCCATTGCTAGAATTATGGTCCAAGCAAAAGATTATGATGACCCTGAAGGAATATTCATTCTAAATGAAGGAAATATGACGACAGAAAACGGATCATTAATCTACATTACACCTAATGGAGAAGTACGTGATAGAGCCTATTATAATGCAAACGGACGTGAATTAGGAAATGTTACTCAAGATATGTTTATCTACCATGATAAAATCTATATTATCTCTCAAAATGGTAGCAAAAACGCAGTTGGGCTAGACTTCGAAAATGAAGGTAAACTAGTGGTAGCCAATGCGAAAACATTAAAAAAAGAGGCTGCTTACGATGAAGAACTTGAAGGTTTAAACTGGCCATCTCATATAGCGGTGCTAAATGAAGAAAATATTTTCATCAGAGATAATAAAGGTGTACATCTATTCAATAGTAAATCGGGAAGTATTCAGTTAATTGAAAACTCAAGTGGTGCATCAAAAAACAGAATGGTAGTAACTAACCATAAGGTTTTTGTACCAGCTGGTAACAACATTTTTGTGCTAGAGGCCAATCAAAACCAAGTAGCTAAAACCATCAAAATAGAAGGTAGCGTTACAGGTGTAATCCCAACAGATGATGGCAATATATATGTCTCTACAACAGGTACTAAACAACTTATATCTAAGATAGATAGCGAAACACTAGAAATCATAAAAGTGAGCGAAGTAACTGAAGGAAAACTAGGAGCTGGCTGGGGAGCAAGTCCTGCCATCTCTGCAAAAGGCAATCTAATTTATTATAGCAATGCTGGTTTTGAGATTTATCGCCACAACTTTGAAACTGGTGAATCAGCAAAAATGGTAAATGTAAAAGACCACTTAGAAAATGCTGGAATAGTTTACAATAACCTAGGCGTACAACCAATAACTGGTGAAGTGTATATGAATACAATCAAAGGTTATGGTTGGGATTTCCTAATCAACGATATAAGTGTATATAACCCATCAGAAGGTGGTTTATCGTTTAGAACTACTTATCAAAACTATACTCACTTCCCTGCAGGTATTTACTTTAGAGCAAACTTTGCAGAAGCAAGTGCAAAATAAGAGTGTGTCTTCATAATACAGATTTTTTTATGGGAGCTAACTGGATTTTTCTAGTTAGCACCTTTTTTATAAGACCAACTATTATCCTATAACACACCCTAAGAATATAATATAATTCTATTCAATAATTGGATATAAAAAAAGCTCCTAACATCAATTGATATTAGGAGCTAGTATGTGAAGTTCTTATCAAAAATGTGATCCCGAAGCGATTCGAACGCTTGACCCACGCCTTAGAAGGGCGTTGCTCTATCCAGCTGAGCTACGGAACCAATCCTTATTTGCGTGTGCAAAGGTAAATCTTTTTTGTTAGTATAAAAAACTTGGAATAGTTGTATTGTCCTAATTTTTCTTAAATTATAGTTTTACTTGAGCTTCTTTGTATTGCTTAAACTCCAAATGGAATGCCTAGTTTGAACCAAACAAGGAAGAATAGCGCCCATGCTATCAAGATAACAACGGAGAACTTCCAAGTGTTGGAGAAGATGAAGCCAAAGCTTACTCTAGGGATATATCTATGGAGTAAGGCTAGAATAAAAGGACAGTAATAAAGAAAAGGGGTTACTACGTTTGTAGCACTATCTCCTACCCGAAAGGCTGTTTGTACAACATCTGGAGAAATGCCCATAGCCCAAAACAAAGGGATAAAGATGGGAGAAATCAATACCCACTTACCCAGTGCAGAAACCATAATGAGGTTTACCCAAGCACAATATATTATAAAAAGGAGTAAGGCCCAAGTAGGATTATCGACAGCAACAGAGGCTGTAAGATGTCCAAAAAATAAGACAATTAATTGGTCGAGCTGAGTATAAGTGAGGCACGCAAAGAACTGTGCTGCAAAAAAGGCAATCACAAAATAGATACTTAGCACTCTAATACCCGAGGTTAGACCCATCACTACATCTACATCTCGCTTATATTTACCCGAACTCAACCCATATACTACGCCCATAATCCCTAAGCTCAACGACAGAATCATTAAGGCTCCCATAATAAAAGGGGAACGCACCAACTCTCCACTCACTCCTCTAAATAGCCCTAAAGAGGAGAACGTGAGCCAGCCAATTAAGAATAAGAAAGTAAGGCCAATGAGTGCAGCAATATTCAAGGATCGCTTTTCACGATGAGCTAATTCTTTAAATTCTTCAAGCTCTTGTACCATACCTTTCTCTTCCAACTTCGGTATCAGTGTTTTTTTTGCAACCCAATAAATCACGGGAGTCAGAAAAAGGGTAGAACCAAACATAAAGAAGTAATTGGCATAAGGTCCTGAATTAAAGTTTTGTGGCGTTAGCCCTGAAGAAACATCTTGGGTGATACGAGCCAATAGAGGGTCCATCGAACTTAGCATCCAGTTGGCACTATACCCACAAGCTACGGAAACAAAAGTAACCATGATGGCTACAACAGGATGAATACCCAATCGGGGTGCGAGAAGAGCCATCAAAGGAACAAGAAATACATAACCTGCATCTCCTACCACATTGGATAAAATACCCAGTAAAATCATAATTAGAAGTCCCCAACGAGGCTTCCATTTCAATCGAGTCAGTTGATGAGACAAAGCATTGAGAAAGCCTGAATCTTCGGCTACACCAATACCTAAGAGTGATACCACAACCATGCCCACAGGAGCAAATGCACTAAAATTGGTTATTGAGTTGCGCATTAGCCAACGAGCTCCCTCAGCATTCAGCAAACTCTGAACACGCAAGTATTTCCCAGTATGAGGATTGAAAACACTCACCCCATAAATATCCATCAGCCAAACCAAGAAGATCAAGCCTATGGTTAATAAGAAAAACAAAGTTGCAGGATGTACTCTTCGGGTTTTATTCCTCATCGGGTTCTAAATTATCTATATCTAAAATTCTTAACTCAAGGGCACGTACTACCAAACGGGTAGCATTGATACCCACTACTCTTTCTTCATCAGAAAACAGACGAGCAATCAAATCAGATTGTCTTTTCTCTAAAGATTTTACACCAAAAGGCATTGCTTTTAAATTCGCTATCATCTCTTTGGTATAACCTAAAGCCAGATGGCGAAGGAATCGTTCATCATATTCATCAATATCATAACCTATTACAGCCTCTTGACGCTTGTAATCGCTTATCACAGATTGTTTAAACCGCTCTACAATACGGGAAAGAATGGGTAAATTAAAGACTAGCTGTTTGCCATCTATCACAGCCTCAACATCGGTCTTGGTTAGGAGTTCTCCAGTTTTCAAGATGATACCATCGGCTCCTGCCTCTAACACGTCTACCCACAATTTTTCATTGAGTACCTCTCCAGTAAAGATCAGTACTCGCACTTTAGGATATTCCTTGGACAGCTTTCTACAAATCTCTACCCCTACTGTGGTAGAACCACCCAAACCTAAATCGAGCAATACCATATCGGGAACTTCAGTTTGCATCAGTTTCCAGAATTCTTCTTCGTTCATGGCCGTACCGATTACTTCGGCAGTAGGTATTTCGTGTTTGAAGATCTGCTCAGTTCCTTTAAGCTCAAGTTGGACATCTTCTACGATAATCACTTTAAATTGTTTTTCTTCTTTCATACATTGGCTATTTATACAATTTGTGGTTTACGAGTTAGTGTAAAGTAGAGTGAATATCCACCTTGCGGACAAGCAAAAGCACGTATTCTACACCCTCTACGTCCCACAAACTCATCGTGTTCTCTTATTATCTCTTTCGCTATTAAATAAGTTGTACCTGGCAATCCCTCTTCGGAAGTCGCTTTCATACGCTCTAAAGTTGGATAAAACAGGTTGTTTAATGTTTCTTCTGAATAGTTTTTACGAGTATCTGTAAAGGTGAAACTCACAAAATCGCCCTCACTCTCTATCTTCCATTTCAAAGCTCCAGCTATAGGCATTGCCAAAGCATCGAGGATAAGCATTTCCAGCAGATATTCTACGAGTTTCTCATCTCCTACTAGTTCGAGATGAGGTTCTATCTCTATATTCATTGTTAAAGGTATTGCTCGTTTTTTATTGCGACGTTGGAAAAGTTTCTCCATATCCCCCATCAAATCGTTTACTGAGAAGATAGATCTACGGAAGGTGGCTCTTTCCAATTCCTTTTTAGCCCACAAGCTTAAGATGGTAAATACTCCTTTATAATATTCTACCAAGTCGAACATCACTTTCACCTCTGCCATTTCTCGCTCTTCGGTCAGAGAGGTTCGTCGAAGTTCATCTACGATTTGTTTTAACCGACTAGGATAATAAATCGTTTCGTGTTTTATGGCAGATAGGCAGTTGTCTAATACTCGGTTTTGCACGTGAATTTGATTGTTTTCCCAGTCTAAACGATGGATGTCATCGAATACCAAACTAATATCTCGGAACCTACCCGCTGTACGAATCATAGTGTTATAAAGTACCGTACTCATATAGCGAACAATCAGCTCTAAGAATAGCTTTTCTTCGGCTAACTCACTTCTGTCTCTTCTTCGCAGATAGAATACACCTACCACTTCCGACTTTGCACCGAGTGTAGTTTCTAATGGGATATAAACCTCGTTTTCTAAGGATATCCAGATGCGTTCTTGAATACAACGATGAATCGTTTCTGCATCCAACTGTTCTTCCATGGGGTAAAGAGTAGTAGATAGCTGTTGCTTTTCTTCGTCTTGCAAGATGATACCCATAGCATCAACAGCTAGCAATTCATTGAACTCGGCAAAGCTCTTTTCAATAATCTGACGAGGAATAGTTGTTAAATCGGCTTCTGTCTTTTTCTCATCTCCGTTCACCGTGTAGTGCAATGAGGCAGAGAAGATACGTTCGTTAATATCGAGAACTTGTTCTAAGCTCCACCTGCGTGAAAGCTGACGACGTACATATACCACATAGTACACCAATAAGAAGGAGATGATTAAGGTAACTACTATTATAAGTGCCACCTGCTTATTCGATGTAGAGCGTTCGAGTAATTTACAGAAGCGATCTAAAGAATCATCCTTACTAGTCAACTTATAAAGCATGGTATAAGCTTTATTATTGTAGTTGTAGCTATCTATATCTTTTAGAGCCAGATAAGCCACAGAAGCTTCATTGCGGATATCGAGGATAACATGGTAACTTGTTTCAAATTTTCTGTTCCACCACTCTAC
Organism: Bacteroides coprosuis; assembly: GCF_020741705.1. Lineage (NCBI taxonomy): Bacteria > Pseudomonadati > Bacteroidota > Bacteroidia > Bacteroidales > Bacteroidaceae > Bacteroides > Bacteroides coprosuis. The sequence continues at coordinate 12,339 of NZ_DYYK01000153.1, read as the reverse complement.
CTCGGCAGGTGTATCATCTCCTACCATTTTCATCAAGGGCTCTTTAGAAAAGCTGTTTTGCAAGTAGAACTGATTGAGCTTATCTATAGCCAACTGGACATATTGAAGGGTCTGACTAAAGGTTTGATCTACGTTACTAAAATAAGCCGCATCGGCAAAATCAGAGGCTTCATAGAGTAGCTTTAGTCGGATAGAGTCGGGAACCATTTGAGATGAAAACTCTTGAGCTGAAGTCGAAAAACCTCCACCTAGAAGTATAAGAATCAACATAAATGTCTTTTTTACTCCATAAGGTAAGCGGAAAGAGAAACGACTACCTACCCCCTTTTCACTCTGAATATCAAAGTTGCACACATGAAACACAGGATTTGTCTTTCGGTATTTCTCTATGATGGCCTTACAGTTCATCAAGCCAAAGCCACTTCCTTTCTGCTCTTTTACATCGGGATTATCTCCCCCTATCTCACTAGAATCATATACCTTTTCATACAAAATCTTCTGAATATCTTCGTTTGACATACCCACGCCTGTATCAGAAACAGCTATTTCAACATACTCTTCGGAGGCATTGGCAGAAACCTTCACCTCTCCTCCCTCTGACGTAAATTTACGAGCATTCTCTAGCAGGGTGTTGAGCATAAATAACGTCAATGCCCGATCTGCTTTCACAACCACATCCGTTGGTTTAATATGCAGACTGATCTTCTTTTGTTCAAACGATCGAACTCCTTTCTCTAAGAGTTCAAAGAGTTCTCCCAATTCAAAGTTGGCAATCTGCAAGCTGAGCTCTCCCTGCTTTATTTTAATCCATAGAGCTAAAACCTCATTGTACTCTTGAATGGTATCAAGCAATTCATCTATGTATTGATACTTCAACTGGCGTACCTCTTTTTCTTTGGTATAAGTCGCATAACTTATCTTTCTCACCTCATTACGAATTCGGTCTAGGTAGGGCTGAATTCCATACACAATGCGCATATTGGCTCGCTTGAGTATATTCTCTCGCTTATCTTGAATATTGTGCTGATTGGTGATAAACAACTTCTTTTCGAGCAATTCTCTCTCCTCTCCTAAGTCCATGAAGTGTAATCCATTTTCTATTGCCCACACCATATAAGGTGATAAAATAGCAATAAAAGAGAGGTCTTCTTTACCCAATTTCTTTGCTGTAAAGACTCTAAACATTCCATTTTCAAGAGAGCTATCTCTGGTTTTTAAGTCGAAACTCGAAGAATACAGCCCCGTATCTTTCTCCTTATCAGGAGCTGTATCGTACATCAACTCTTCTTCATCAATTGCTTTTATGCGAAGATAGATGCGCTCAACGCCCAATTCTTTCTCCAAGAACCTTCTGATAATCTGAATAATAGGCTCAACCACATCTTCCAACCTCGATGCCTTGAGCGGTAAACTAGCTGTTAAATCCCGACAAACGGTTAAGCTGTTTTCTAGTCGCTGAAGGTAAAGAGTCGTTTTCTTACGGGAGTGTTTATTGACTAGATAAAACAACACGCCAAGTACAATTACTAAGAAAAAGAGCAGACTCAATAAAGAGTTAATAAACCGCTCCTCCTTTTGAAGAGAAGCATATCTACTTTCTAGCTCTTTATCCTGACGAACTAAATCGAGAATATCCAAATACACATTTCGGTTATAATCGGATGCGGCTTTATTACCTACTCCAGCAAAAGACACGCTCAACTGCTCACGGATGCGAGCAATCCACTCGGGTACGGTGAGTACATCATCTTCAATCCATTGTATTTCTATGGGGTTTTGATTGACATCTTCCTCGTATAACTTTAAATCATCGGGTGAATCGTGATGATCTTTATAATACAAGCGATGATGCTGATTGACATAATCTAGTGCCGATTTTAAAACCTCTAGCGCTTTATTGTATTCTCCACGATAGTTGTAATACTGAGCTAGAGTTACATGAGCACCTGCTATCTGATAGATATCTTCGTAGGTTTTAAAAAGTTTCAGAGCCGACTCTCCCAGGCGGAGAGGTAAAATAGAATCAATGGGATAACCCAATCCTCCTAATAGATGGATGCGTTCATGGTAGATTAACTCGTAATTGACTGGGCGAGCAAGAATATTGGCCATGCCCTGTGCTGCATTGGCTTCAAAATAGATGATCCCTTGCGCTCGAGCCAATCTCCACGTCTGAAACAACTCATCAAAAGATGCCAGCAACTTTTCGGTAGCAGTTTTTCCCTTCACTAAACCAGTAGCACCCTTTATGTATTTATAATAGAGTAGCTGTATAGTATCTGTAGAAATTGCATTCCAATTTAGAGCATCCTCTTTTCGCTGATCCAAGTCCGCTATCGCCTCAGCAGCCAATTCTTCTTGTTGAAGATAATAAAAATAGATTGCCGAAACAATGTAAAACTCGCTATAAGCATAGTTCAACCGTTTTTTCTCTTTTATTTTATCAAACACAGTGCGGTCTTCGTCAATACGCTTCATCCGAGCTAAAGCACTATTCCGATAATCATAAAACAGTTTGCTTTGAGCCGTGCGTTGAAATATTTTCATCATCCCTATATCAGAGATAAGGAGTTCGAGCTCATTGATCGTATGCTTTCCCACTTCTTGATAAAAATGGGCAGACTCATCAAAATTCATTCTCATGAAATGATAAAAGCCAAGATGATTGCATGCCTCTGCCTTACCTAGTTCATAATGTTTAGCTTCCTTGTATGCTCTTTGGGCATAAATAGATACCGAATCAAGAGAAGTATATCCATATTTAGACGCTTTAGAGTTGAGCCCATCAATATACCTCACCTCTTTGGTAGGGGCTATTCCCATACACGAGGAAAGAAATAAAAAGAAAAGGAGCCAAGAATATAAGGTAAAGCGAGGCTTCATGCGTCTTCATTCAAAAAGTTAATGATAATCAAAGATAAGAAAGCTTGATAGAAATATGAAAAATAAAAGATTTATCTATGGTAATAGAGTTTAAAAATAGAGTGTTAAATTAAAAAAGCTCTAATGCATTTAAAATCTTAAAAAGAATGAATACCTTGTAATATATTATATTATAGAGAGATATGCGTAAAAGTATAAAATCTAATAGATATAAGAATGATGAAATATCTATAATAAGTTTTTTATAATACTTTTAGAAGTTATACCTTTGTATGCGAATTAACAAATAGTAATAACTATTCAAAAAATGAGCCAAACAACTCCCTTTATGGTTTTCTCGGGTACCAACTCGAGATATCTTGCAGAGAAAATCTGCCAAAGCCTAGATTGTCCTCTTGGTAACATGAATATTACTCACTTTGCTGACGGTGAGTTTGCTGTTTCATACGAAGAATCAATCCGTGGCGCAAACGTATTCTTAGTACAATCCACATTCCCTAACTCTGACAACTTAATGGAGCTGCTATTAATGATTGATGCAGCTAAAAGAGCCTCTGCAAAAAGTATTATTGCAGTAGTTCCTTACTTTGGTTGGGCACGTCAAGATAGAAAAGACAAGCCACGTGTCTCAATTGGAGCGAAATTAGTTGCCGACTTGCTTACCGTAGCTGGTATAGACCGTCTAATCACAATGGACTTACATGCTGACCAAATTCAAGGTTTCTTCAACACTCCAGTTGACCACCTTTATGCTTCAGCCGTATTCATCCCTTACATCAAATCTCTTCAATTAGAAGATTTAGTTATTGCTACTCCTGACGTTGGAGGTTCTAAACGTGCTAATACTTACTCTAAGTACCTAGGCGTTCCTTTAGTGTTATGTAACAAAACAAGAGAAAGAGCCAATGAAGTTGCTTCTATGCAAATTATTGGTGATGTAAAAGGTAAAAACGTTATTCTAGTTGATGATATCGTTGATACAGCAGGTACTATTACAAAGGCTGCCAATGTAATGATCGAAGCAGGTGCAAAATCTGTTAGAGCTATTGCTAGCCACTGTGTAATGTCCGACCCTGCTAGTGAGCGAGTAACATCATCTGCACTTACAGAAATGATATTCACCAATAGTATCCCATTCTGTAAAAAGTGTTCCAAAGTGAAACAGCTTAGCATAGCAGATATGTTTGCAGAAACTATTAAGCGTGTAGTAAATAATGAATCCATCAGCTCTCAATACATTATTTAATTACGCGTTTTTTTATGCATTAAAAAATCCCGAAGCTTCTTCGGGATTTTTTGTTTAATATACCCCCGATTCTCTACTACCTAAAGAAGAGTTCTCATTCTTGGCATAGACAAACTATTATCTTGACACCGACATGCAATCGTCATGTCGGTGTCAAAGTAAATTCTCTATTTTATAAGTACTTCTTATTCAAGCAGATTCTCTTTATCATAAAAAAGAGTATTTCACCATTTTTATTTAGAAAATCACTCCTTAATAAAATAGCCTCAGCTAGTTTTAGAGTCTGGAAGAATCATAACTTTCTGCACCCCCTCATCGTCATAAAACCATACAATGAATAAAGACTTTTACACCTCCGCCATTCCTTACCCGATAACCCTCGATGAGACCAGAAACAGAGCTTCATACTAGCCATTGTATCATATATTACTCTTAAAATGAATAATACTCCTATTTTATTTTTAAATATCTAAATAATATTTAAATTTGCACCTGATTTTGGTGATTATAGAAGTCCACTAAAACTTTTATAATAAAAGGGAATTAAGTGAAAATCTTAAACAGACCCGCTGCTGTAATCTTCAACAGTCTTTAACCAATCGAATATCCACTGTCTTTTATAAAGATGGGAAGGATGCGTTAAAGATGAAGTAAGTCAGAAAACCTGCCAAGTCATTTTTTGTATTTAAGCTTTCGGGACATAGAGCTACTACATCCTGCTTTAGATATACATCTATATCTAAGGTATTCGATTATATACTTCTATCCACCCGCAGGCTTTATAATAAAACACTATGAAGACTAGCAGAAGTATTAGTTTATCCATTCTCTTACTCCTTTTTGGTGCTTTTCAAATCAAAGCACAGAGTAAATTAGACAGCATTCAACAATTGGGTGAGGTAGTAATTGTTGAAGAGTATATCCCCAAAGATATTATCCCCGTACAATCCCTAAAAGGCAAAGATTTAGAACGGCTCAATGCACATTCTATTGCAGATGCTTTACGCTATTTCTCAGGAGTACAACTGAAAGACTACGGAGGAATTGGTGGACTAAAAACCATCAATGTACGCAGTATGGGGAGCGAACACGTAGGGGTGTTCTTTGATGGAGTAGAAATAGGGAATGCCCAAAATGGAGTGGTAGATTTGGGACGATTTTCTCTCGACAACATCGAAACCATTTCTCTTTACAACGGTCAGAAAAGCTCTATCTTCCAACCAGCTAAAGACTTTGCCTCTGCCAGCTCGGTATATATGCGAACTAAAGTGCCTACTTTTGCAAAGGGTAAAAGGTACAATTTACACGCTACTTTCAAAACGGGTTCTTTTGGCTTAGCCAATCCTTCTCTACTCTGGGAGCAAGAACTTAGTAAAACCATAAAATCATCACTGAATGCAGATTATACGTATTCTAGTGGAAAGTATAGATTTAGATATAAAGTAATCAACAAACAAGATAACCGAGGAGCTTTTGATACCGTTGCTACTCGCCAAAATGGAGACGTAGAGTTTTTCCGTATCGAACATGGACTCTTTGGAAAACTCAAAAAAGGCGAGTGGAAAACTAAAATCTATTATTATGATTCCGAAAGGGGATATCCTGGTGCTATTGTTCGTCAAACTCCTGGTCTATACAAGAATGAAGATAGACAATGGGATAAAAATTTCTTTGTACAAGGTTCTTATGCTCAGCAGATTAGCCCTCGTTACCGAACTTCTTTAGTGGGGAAATATGCGTATGATTATCTCCATTATTTATCCGATCCCAAGAAAGATGAACAAGTAGTAATGAAGGTGGATAATAAATATATGCTCCATGAAGGCTATGTTTCTAGTTCAAATCTCATTACACTCACTCCATGGTGGACAGCCAATCTATCGGGCGACTTTCAGTGGAATAAGATGAATGCCAACCTCCATGAGTTTATATACCCACAACGCTTTTCGGGTTGGGTAGCCCTAGCAACCTCAATTCAGATAGATCACTTAAAAGTGCAGGCTAGCTTATTAGGTACTTTTATTCACGAAAAGATGAAAGAAGAGAAACAAGTTCGTAAAAACTGGGATCGATACACCCCTACTCTGATTGCATCGTACCAACCTTGGCTTAGTCAGGAACTATACCTCAGAGGATTCTATAAGAAAATATTTAGAATGCCTACTTTCAATGAAATCTACTTTGCTGTAATTGGTAGTGGAACGTCAAACCTGAAACCTGAATATGCTACTCAGTATAACATCGGGTTAACATATCAAAAATCATTCTTCCATCCTTTCTTTAAAGACTTTGAAGGTCAGGTAGATGCTTACTACAATGAAATTGAAGATAAGATTCTGGCTAAACCCGGTGGACAGCTCTTTAGATGGACGATGATGAACATCGGACTTGTAAAAATTAAAGGTGTTGATGTAGCTTTGGCTGCCACAGTAGAGCCCTTCAAAGATTTTTTATTGAATACTCGCTTAAATTATACTTACCAAAAAGCACAAGATTATTCTGATCCCGAGGAGATTACTTACAAAGGACAAATCAGCTATATCCCTTGGCATAGTGGATCGGCAGTTGTAAGTGCTCAGTACCGCAAATGGGATATGAGCTACAGCTTTATTTACTCGGGAGAGCGATATACAGAGAGTGCCAATATTCTAATTAATAAAGTGTTGGCTTGGTACACCAGTGACATCTCACTAGGTAGAAACTTCCATTGGGGTAAAAACGATTACAAAGTAACCCTAGAAGTCAACAATTTATTTAATCAACAATATGAAGTAGTAAGTCGCTACCCTATGCCAGGAACCAACTTCAAAGTCATATTAAAAGCTCATTTCTAAATCATCTGAATCATGAAAACTAAAACATTTCTATATTTAATTCTGCTTTTCATTCCTGCATTCATTATTACTTCTTGTCGAGGTGATGAAAACTACTTACTCTGGGCTGAACAAGAGCAAATCGCTCCGGGAGAAGTGGGAGAGATAAAAGGATTCTTCTTGCTCAATGAGGGGAATATGGGAAGCAACAAATCGACTCTCGACTATTTCGATTACGAGTCGGGTACTTATTTTAGAAACATCTACCCTACTGTGAACCCTCAAGTAACTCATAACCTGGGAGATGTAGGGAATGATATTCAGATTTATGGAGATAAACTTTATGCCGTAATCAACTGCTCTCACCTAGTTGAGGTAATGGATGTTTACACGGCTGAACATCTACATACCTTAGATATTACCAACTGCAGATACATTGTATTCGATAAAGACTATGCCTATGTCAGTTCGTACAATGGTCCTGTGCTTATCGACCCCGATGCACCTATTGGAACAGTGGTAAAGGTAGATACTCGTACTATGCAGATTGTAGATAAATGCGTTGTAGGTTATCAACCCGAAGAGATGGTGATTCACAACAACAAACTCTATGTGGCAAACTCAGGAGGGTATCGTGTACCCGAATACGACACCACAGTATCTGTAATAGACTTGGAGACTTTTACCGAAATCAAAAAGATAGAAGTAGGTATTAATCTACATCGTCTGGAACTAGATAATTATGGATACCTCTATGTATCCTCTCGTGGAGATTACAAAAAGATAGGCTCTAAAACATTCATCATTGATACTCGTACTGATGAAGTAGTAAAGACATTGGGCTTGTTGCCCAATAGTAATATGGAACTATCGGGCGATTCACTCTATGTATATAGCGTAGAATGGAGTCATATCACACAATCGAATACCGTAACCTATGCCATTTTTGATACAAAACAACAAAAGATAGTAACTCGTAAATTTATCAAAGATGGCACAGAAAAACGTATTAAAGTGCCTTATGGTATCGCTGTAAACCCCGTTACTAAAGATTTCTTCACTACAGATGCCAAAGATTATGTATCGCCTGGCACTCTGTATTGCTTTAAAAGAAATGGAGTAAAGAAATGGAGCGTAATGACGGGTGATATTCCTGCACACATCGTATTTACAGACAAAAGAATGACAAATCTCGACTTGTTGTCCAAAAATAAAATTCAATAATGTTAAATTCAATAATTATGAAACACTTTCCTTCTTGGAGCAAGACTATTGGCTTGATGCTGATAGCTCTCCTATCATTCTCCGCATGTAGTGATGATGAGGCTACGGTACTCAATCCTCCCCAAATCACTCTGGATCAAGAAGACAATATCTATCTGACAAAAATAAATACTCCGATAACTATTGAGCCGAAGTATGAAAATGCTCAAGGGGCAGTTTTTGCTTGGAAAATTGATGGCAAAATCATCAGTACAGATGAAAATCTAACTTTCTCAAGCAGTAAGCAAACCGAAGTTTATGTTACACTTGAAGCTATAACCAAGGCTGGTACAGCTTATGAAGAACTAAAGATAAGTGTACGCAATCTACTACCTCCAGTTATCTCTTTATCTATCCCCGAAGAAGGATATAAAATTGTGATGGGTAGCAGTCTAAACTTTAAACCAGAGGTAGAGGATATTCTTGAAAATGCAGAATGGGCTTGGTATATAGGAGATAAAAAAGTATCTACCGACCTAGAATACACCTTTAAAGAAGATAGCAAAGGCAATTATGATCTCCACTTTGAAGCTTCCAATGAAGATGGAAAGGACGAGGTCATCATACCAATAGCTGTTTGCACTCCCGATGAACTACCCTTTACTTGGGCTTTTGAGCAAGATAAATACTTCCTTTCTGCAGGAAGATCAATCCGCATCCCGATACTCAACATTGAAAATGCTTTTGATGCTGAATACATCTGGGAGGTAAACGGAGAAGAAAAACAAAAAAACAAAGATACAGCCTTTATCTTCTCAGAAAAAAAAGAAGGGGAATATACGCTTAAGGTAACCATGAAAAACAACTTCAGCTCGGCAACCAAAGAGTTGATAGTCAAAGTATGCCCTAAAGAAGGTACTTACGAACGCAAACCTTCGGGAGCAAGTATCATTAGTTGGAACAAAGTGTATAAATTCTTACCAGCTCCTGGTCAGTTTGTCAACGAAAACTATACTTGTAACTCTATGGAAGAAGCCAATGCCTATGCAGAAAGTAGATTAGCTGCTAATGGTTATGTTTCTCTAGGTGGCTTCGGCGGATACCTTGTTGTAGGCTTCGATCATAGTATTCAAAATGATAACGATTATAATATTCAAATTGCAGGAAACTCTTTTGATGGTTCTTCTGAACCTGGTATTGTGTGGGTTATGCAAGATGAAAATGGTGATGGAAAGCCCAATGACACGTGGTACGAACTTAAAGGTTCGGAATATGGCAAACCAGAAACCATTCAAAACTATGCGGTAACCTACTACAAACCTAAAGCTCCAGGAATGCCTGTAATGTGGACAGATAACCAAGGACAATCGGGTTCGGTAGATTACCTAAGTCAGTTCCACAAACAAGATTACTATTACCCTAATTGGGTAACTACTCCTAGTTATACACTTTACGGTACTTGCCTAAAATCAAAGACAAAGGAAACCTCTCCTGGTTATTGGTACAATGGCACTTTCGAGTGGGGTTATGCTGATAACTTTAGCCCAATCGACCGTCTAACTAACGACACCAACCATAATGCTGGGGTAAATGGTAATCACTTTAAGATTAGTGATGCAGTAACACACGATGGCAAACCAGCCAACTTAAAATACATTGACTTCGTAAAAATTCAAACAGGTGTTAACTCAAAAGCGGGTTGGCTAGGAGAAGTTTCTACAGAAGTCTTCAACGTGAAAGATTTCAATCTTTTTAAAAACAATACTAAGAAAAAATAATCATGAAATACATCTATAAAATTCTAGCCTTTAGTCTTATCGCTTGCTGCATAGGACTAACAAGTTGCTCTGATGACGATAGCGACTTCGATGGCACTGATGCTTACTTTACCTCTTTTGCTCTACACGTAGGTGAAACCACCTATACTGCTAGTATCATTAACAATGAGATAGTGGTACAAGTCCCTCAGGGAACAGACTTAGTAGAAGCAGAAGCTAGTTATACTTTGAGTGAGAATGCCAAAGTAATGCCCGATCCTAAGGATATTTACGACTGGACAAGTGATCAGCTCTTCCGTGTTGAAGCTTATAATAAGAGTTATAATTCTTTTGTGTATAAATTGAAGTACACCGACATCTCAACTGATGAAGATGTTATTCTACGTACACAAGCCGATGTAGATAGTTTTGAATCCTTGAAAGCCAATCGTATTAATGGAAACTTAATCATTGGATCGACAACTGCGGTAGCGAAAGAAGATAGCATTCGCAATTTAAATGGACTAAGTACCTTAAATGATGTAGCTTATAATATTATTATTAATCCTAGTTTTGGTGGAACACATCTTGCTGGGTTATCCAATCTCCACCAAGCTGGTGGATTGTATATCGGAACTTTGGAAAATGAAGCCAAATTCAATCAAGAGAAAATAAATATTACTCTCCCACAACTTAAGAGTGTGGGCAATCTTATTATTCGCTCCAACAACATCAATGAAATCTATCTTCCCGAGTTGGAGGAAGCTAGCTCTATCCATATCCAATCTCAGATGTTGGAACAACTTGATATGAGCGACTTAGTTAACTGCTACGGCACATTAACTCTGAATGGATCACAAGTAACTAGTGATGGCTCGTATGGTAACCCATTAAATGAAACAAGTGCCAACTCTACACTATTGACGATAGACTTACCTGCTCTAGCTCATGTAGAAGGAGATTTTAACCTAGTTTATTTTTGGAAAACAAATACACTCAAGTTACCTACTTTAAAAACTATTGGAGGAAACTGTATAGCAAATACATTGAAAAACATACAGAAAGTGAGTTTCCCTGCTCTAGAAAAAGTTACAGGTAAGTTCAATTCTGTAGGCAATGATGGTATGAGTAAGATAGACCTAAGTGCTTTAACTCATGCAGGAAATGTATCTATTGCTAGTTTAAATGAGTTTAGTATTAATCTAAAAGAGATTAATCTTCAGGCACTCCAAAGTGTGGACAATGATCTTACTATCCGATTTGCGATAGTAGAAGAGTTGCAGTTTCCTAATCTTACCAAAGTGGAAAATAAACTAACCTGCGAAAAAATGCAGTTTATAGAGAAAGTAAATGCGCCTCTACTTAAAGAATGCAAGAAGGTTAATTTTGAGGTAGTCAATCTATTAAAAGAATTCAACTTACCTCTATTAACTCAAGTTGAAGAGTTTGTTATATCTAGCTCTCGCCTTATCGAATCTATTGATTTATCTACTATTCAAAAAGCTGAAAAAGTATCTATAAAGAACTGTCCTGCTTTAACTCTTATCTCTGCTCCTAAGCAGATAACAACAGAGTTTTCAGTAGGAGATTCTGGTGGAGATAAACTAGAAATCAATACTCTTCAGAAAACGCCAAAATTCAATGTATCGGGTGGAAATGCTAAAGAATTGATCATTAAAGACCTTACTGAAGCAGAAAAATTCTCTCTAAGTAGCGGAAAAGCTAAAAGTGTTATCGTTAAAGATCTTACTAATGCGGGAGATTTTTCTTTGGAAAGCTTCAAAGAGGCTACTCACCTAGAAGTTCCACTTCTAGAAAAAGTAAAATCATTTACTATGTCTGAGTGGTTTAAACTAGAAAACTTCAATTTTCCTAAACTATCTACCGTAGAAAAGAAATTTTCTTTCAAAGGGGTAAGAAGTCAATGGGATAAAAACAATGAATGTATCACTACCAACCTCAATGCATTCTCAGCTCTTACGCAAGCAGAAAGTATTGAAGTACAGTTTGCTGCCCACTTAACCGATTTTACTGGACTAAAGAATGTGGTTCAGAACGTAGAGGCTAAAAACTGGAAGGTAGAAAACAATAAGTACAACCCGACTCACCAAGATATGTTGGACGGGAAATACACTGAAAATAAATAGAAAAGATGAAACATATATATTTAAAATTAAATCTAATCTGCCTCGCTATTTTGGGCTTTAGCTTTGTAAGCTGCTCTAGTGATGACGATGACTTTGCAGGTAAAGACAATTATATCATCTCCCTAAATCTAAATAAGGGAGGTGAGATTTTTACAGCTGCAATTCAAGGAGTAACAATAAGTGTAACTGTTCCGGCCAATACCGATCTAACTTCGGGTGTAAAAGCAGAAATCAAATTGGCTGAATTAGCAAAAATATCTCCCGACCCTACTTCTGTTTCCGACTGGGGT
>NZ_DYYK01000152.1:0-7121 GCF_020741705.1 Bacteroides coprosuis | reverse complement strand
ATTATATGGAAAATCAAAAGGATGATATGTATTACCTTTATTAGATGTCTTAGTTTGGGTTAAAACATCTTCAGGAAGATTTTCGTCGTTATTAACAATCTCTTTCTTCACTTTCTTGGTGCTACCTTCACCACCAATATTTTTTAGTTCTTGAATAATTGGCAACATTAAATATGCTTGTTGTTCTTCACGATTCATTTCATTAAAAGATTTCATTACGCTTATTTTCCCTTTATATTATGATTTATAAAATATATTCTACTGTTTTATTATGCAGTGTCCCTACACTATTCCTAATTTCTAGTATAAAAAAAGCAACCTTTTTGGTTACTTTAAAAATGCAGTTTATACGTTATAGCTTTAGATTTCTGGTTTATTATCTTGACGTAATGCTTTGTAAATTTCTTCAGCAAATGTTCCCAATATTTCCTTCTTAAACTCTTTGTTTTTAAGTAAAAAAGTAAAGAACTTCTGATTTTGATCTAAGCCATCGACCAAAATATTATCAATATTATCAAAGTACGTAAGTTCAAAATCTTTTTCTTTATTATTTGCAGCACTTGATTTTAAATGATTAGATTTCATCATCAAGTCTTTTATTTGTAACATTGACTTAACAGCAACATCTTCATCAAAGTCACTGCCAGTTTTTTCATTGATTTCTCTAATTATCTCAGAAAGCTTCTTTTTCTTTTCTTCACTTAAGTTCACTGAATCAGCAACAGGTAATTTAACAACCGGACTAGAATTGTGTTTATTATCCTTAAACTCTCCAGTCTTTTTCTGATTAAAGTTATAGGCTTTAACCTTATTTGTTAGGTCGTATCCCTCACCGGGCTTATTAATGTTCATATATTTTAACAAGTATATGATAAAATCATATTTCTTCTGTAGTTCTATATCCTCTAAATCTGATACTTGAAGAAGAAACTCATAGCAACGCTTAAAGGATTTTAAGGCTTGATATATCTCTTTTTGTTCTTCTTTATCACGTTTACTTATTTCTTCAGTAACTCTATTGAAGAAAAAACTTAGTGTTTGCTTATCTCTGCTAGTAATTTTCTTTTGATGCAAAATTTGATTTGCGTCATCAACATCCCTTGGAACAAGGATATAGTATCCATCGATCTTCATAGCTAAGTTAGCAACCGATTGCGGGGTCACACTATTAGACAATAAAGTCGTTGTGTAGTAAGGTTCAAAATCCTTCTCTACACTCTTATAATCGTTTACGAAATCAAGTACGAATGGAATTTTTTCGTACGGTGGGCAAATTCTGTTCAAGCGAGAAAGAGTTTGAACAGTATTAACACCATGTAACGGCTTCAAAATATACATTGCACAAAGCTTAGGTTGATCAAAACCGGTTTGATATTTATTTGCTACCAAAAGAAGCTTATATTCCGGCTTGTTGAATTCTTTAGCTGTTTTATCTTCAGAGAAGCCATTAATTGAAGCTTCAGTATACTCATCATCGTTTAATTTTACTTTCCCGGAGAAAGCAACCAATGTTTTAATATCTGTGTAATTATTTTTCTTAATTACTTTTTCAAAAGCAAACTTGTATTTTACAGCAGCTTCACGAGATGCAGTTATAACCATGGCTTTTGCATTTCCACCTAGCTCAGGCATTACGTGATTTATAAAGTGATCTAAAATAATATTAACTTTTTGATCAATGTTGGTATCATCTAAATCTACAATTTTAGCGATTTGTCTTTTTGCATCGCTGGTTTGTAGTTCAGGATCATTTTGGATTTCTTTATTAATCTTATAGTAGGTTTTATACGTAGTATAATTTGCTAAAACGTCAAGAATATATCCTTCTTCAATAGCTTGTTTCATGCTATACAAATGGAAAGGTGCCCAATTTCCATTCTTGTCTTGCCTACCAAATAAATGAAGGGTTGTACTTTTTGGAGTAGCAGTAAAAGCAAACATGCTTACATTATTTTGCTTACCCGATCCTTGAATTTCCTTAACTAAAGCGTCTTGAAGATCTATATCATCATCTTCCTTTTCTGTAGATAGGGTTTGAGTGACAGCTATCATATCCTTACCTGCGGTAGATGAGTGAGCCTCATCAATAATTACAGCAAACTTCTTATTCTTTAGATCTACATTTTTATCATTCGAGTCTTTAATAAGATCGACAACGTAAGGAAACTTTTGAATAGTGGTAACAATGATTTTGGTATTACTTTCAAGAGCGTACTTTAAATCTGCAGAGGTACACTTATCATTCATTACTTGAATTAAACCACTTCTATGTTCCAATCCCATGATGGCTTTTTGGAGTTGTCTATCTACTACAACACGATCAGTCATAATAATGATATTGTCGAAAATTTGATGATCATCATTATCATGAAGGGATGCAAGCCTATGTGCAAGCCATGCGATGGTATTCGTTTTCCCTGATCCAGCTGAGTGTTCAATCAAGTAATTTTGATCTGTATGGTTAATTTTCAGATCAGCAATTATCTTTCGGAGAGCATCTAATTGGTGGTATCTAGGAAAAATTACTCTCTCAGATACTTTCTTTTTACCTGTTACTTCATCTTTACTCTCTTTTTTTTCAATAAAGATAAACTTAGTAATAAGTTCAATCAAAGTATCTTTAGTAAAAATATCTTTCCACATATAGGACACGTCATAATCATCCTTTAGGATTGGATTACCAGCTCCAGAAAATACTCCTTCTCCCTTTCCTTTATTAAAAGGCATAAAGAATGTAGCTTCTTTATCCAGCTTGGTTGTCATATAAACTTCTTCACAATCCATAGCAAAGTTAACTAAGCAACCAGCTTTAAACAAGAACAGTCTAGCTTTAGGGTCTCTATCCTTACGATATTGCTCAATAGCATCTTCATAATTTTGACCTTGGCCGTTACTCTTGAGTTCAATACTTATAATTGCAATTCCGTTAACAAAAAGAACCAAATCTACTCTTTGTTTATTTTGATCAGCATCATTTTCCTTATGGATATAATGTACTTCTTGCATAACTGATAAAATGTTGGACTCATATTTCTTAGTTAATTCAGGATTGAAGTTTGTAGCAGGCTTTTCATACAACAGCGTCAATTTGTGATTTGCAATTTCAATGCCATGTTTTAAAAGATAAAGAATACTACCATTTTTACTTACCGCAAAACTATTAATTGAATTAACAATAGTTTCCTGAAGATCATCTTTATACATCTTTTTTAATGCAGCCATTTCATCAGGCTGTGTTTTATTAAGAAAGCTCATTAGCAGTTCGGGATCCATTGCATGAAGGATATCAAAATAGGCGTCCTTTCTTTCAATATATCCGTCATGTTCTGTTAAGTAGCGAATAATATCTTGTTGATATTCATATCGTTCATCAATAGTGCCACGCATTACTTTGCACCTCCATTTGATGATAGTTGTTTTTTACCAGTGACATATTCAAAAATTAGAGAATTTTTGTAATCGGATAAAAGTGATAACTGGTGTTGCTTTTGTGAGATTATTTTATCTATTTGAAATGTTTTATTATCTAAATAATTAACAATTTTTTGTTGAATATGTATATTTGGTAGCGGTAAATAGGAGTTAGCTAAATCAAATAATTGAAGCTCAATTTGATTTGTTGAACCTTGCGACATCATTCCATTAAATACTTCAAAAAGAGTTGAATAAAAATAATATCCAAAGCGAGATTTTAATTTTGAAGGAATCGGTCTTACGATAGTTACATGACTATCTGCAACATATTCTTCTATTTCATTAAAATAGTAAACTTTTCCTAATACCCCACCACCTGTAGAAGCAATTAATATATCTCCCTTTTGTAGTAATCCTCTACTATCATTAGCCAACTTTTTTGAATATTTCAAATTAGTTGTATCAAAAAATCCTTTGCTAAAAGTAGCTTGATTTACTACACGTGTTATATGCTTTTGTGTGTAATCTGGAGCTGTACCTCTAGTCATTTTAGAAGCTAGAAACTTTATTTTCTCTAGTTTCCACGTTTCTGGAATCTTGCCAATCCATTCAATCCCACTATCTTTCATGGGAACATTGTCATCCAGCCCCTTAGTAACTGCTTTAGTAATGACGCTCTTACGATACTCCTGCAAAGCTTCGCTTTCCTTTTGAATTTGAACAGATAACTTATCAATATCAGCACATTTCTTATCAAGAAAATCTGCAATAGCTCGTTGCTGGTCTAGTGGTGGTCTAATGGTATCAAGATTTCCAAATTGTTCTTCAGTTAAAGAATGGCGCAAATTTTTGCTTAAGTGAACTAAAGCTTTTTTATTATCTGTCACTAAATAGTAGTAATAATAAAACCTGACATCATTATTATCTGTCAAAATAAACTGCGAATAGGCAGGGCTAGTAATACCATTATTTTGTATAATTCCTACACATCTTGGTGTAACATCAATATCAAATAAGCAAAGTAATAGATTGCCTTTATTGATCTTTTGATATCCATTAAATGAAGATGGCATTTTCCCACCAGCATCAAGATTTCTTTTGATTACACCATTCATAGTTAAAGACAAGATATCTTCATTATTATATTTAGTAATAAGACTCTTATCTTTATGCATAACATATTTATTACGTATTACTTTCCAGTCTTCAGGAATTTCACCAATCCATTCAATTCCACTATTTTTCATTTTTACCATCAATAACACCTACTTAAATAATTTATGCATCCCTGTTGAAACAGACTCTTCCAATTCAGTAATCTCGTTCTTCAATTTATCAGTAGATTCAGGCTTCTGATATTTGTAGAAATATCTAGTAAATGGAATTTCAGCTCCAGTCTTAATTACAGGCTTCTTTTTGCTTGCATCTTCTTCAAAGAGTGCCCTAGCGTCAGGCACAAAAGGTAATACTTCTTTCTTCATATAGTCGTTGATATTAGTTTTAATATTTACAATTTCGGTATCAGAAGTATCTTTATCGTATTTAACGTTCCCCTTCTTGTCTTTTTGTATTTCAGCATTCTTGTCCATCTTAGATAAGCCATCTATAATCTTAGGGATCAGCTTACTTTCAACTGTGTCTCCTAATAAGTTAGTAATTACTGGCTTAAATTCTTCAGGTGACATATATAACTTGTCAGAGATATTATCATTCAATATTTCTAGCATTTTGTCATAGACTGGTTTATTCTTTTGGTATTTATTTAGTTTCTTTTGATCTTTAGCACTTAATTTATCTTCAGATTCTAATTCTTGAACTTTTGCTTCATCGTATAAGTTCTTAATAGTCTTATTTTGAAGTAGATTTTCAATTCGATCTTTATTAATACCGTAGCTTTTTTGCAATGGCTGCATTACTGTATATTCACGATAAATGAAGTCAGTATTATTATGGATTTGAGATAGATCATTTTCGACAAAATTTGCATAAAGTTTTACAATTTTTTCACGATCTTGAGGTGCAAATCTTCTACGTTTATTACCTAATGGCTTTCTTAAATCAGTATAGATATTACTTGCATCAATTAATTGAACTTTTCCTTTTCGACCTGCTGACTTATTTTTAGATAAAATCCAAATATATGTAGCAATACCTGTGTTGTAGAACATGTCCGTGGGCATAGCCACAATAGCTTCAAGGTAGTCATTTTCAAGAAGCCATCTTCTGATTTGAGATTCACCAGAAGACGTATTTCCTGTAAATAACGGTGAGCCATTTTCAATGATTGCTGCACGTCCATTTTCGTCTAATTTATTCAAAGCAGATTGCATAAATAGCAATTGTGCATCCCCACTAGCAGGTAATCCGGCAGGCCATCTGCTGTCTTTTCCTTTTAGAAACTCTTCTTTTACCGCGTCTTCTTGACCTGATTTAGCGTCCTTACCACCCCATGGAGTTCCAAATGGGGGATTTTCTAGTGCAAACCGCATTTTTTGGTTAGGAAAACAATCTTCTTTTAGAGTATCTGCTTGTTTAAAGTTATCAATGTTTTGATCCTTAATTAGCATTTCGGCTAATCCTACAGCATAAGATCTACCCATCATTTCTTGTCCAAAGAGGTGAACATCTGCACTAGGATTTATAGCTTTTAGATATGAATAAGCCGTACTTAACATACCGCCGGTTCCGCAAGCTTGATCGACAATAGTTACAACTTTATTTTCATCAAGAATATCATCAGATTCTTCTGATAAAAGCAATGAAACGCATAGCTTAATGATATCTCGACCAGTGTAAAATTGTCCGGCATCAACATTTTGATAGAATCTTCCAATCAAATTTTCAAAGATATATCCCATCCTGATACTATCGAAGTGCTCTACGCTTAGATCTACTTCCGAGAAAGCCTTAACTACAGAATAAAGACAGTCTCCGTCATCCATCTTTTTAATTTGATCTTCCATATCAAGTTTCTTCAAAATATCTTGCACATCGGAAGAAAAACCAGAAATATATGATTTAAAGTTAGCAGCAATATTATCTGGATCATTACATAATTCTTTTAAATTAAATTTACTCTTATTGTAGAATTGATACCCCGTAATTTTGAACAAAGCAAGATCAGGATAGTCGGGAATTTGTTCTACTGTACTAATGACTTTGTCTTTAGTTGATTCTAGTGCACACTCAAACCGTCTAATTATAGTCATCGGAATAACGACTTTACCATAATCATCTGGCATATAAACACCACGTAACTTATTAGCAATATCCCAAATCAAATTAGCTTCAGAGGTAATATCTATTGGTTGCTCATCACTATCAATTTCTTTAATTTTATCTATTATCTTTGTGCTCATTTTTATTCCTTTATTTTTTAGGTCTTTAATATTATATTTTTAACTTTACTTTCTACATACTATTTTATAAATTCCAGTATTTTCTATCAATTAGCATCCACAGTAGGAATGATTTCTAACAGAAACTTTAAGTCTATAAGACTATTATTATCAACTAAACAAAATATAACTTTTGTAGTACTTTTACAGACAAAACGGCCGAGACTGTAAAATAGTTTGGAGACTGTCAAATCTTTTGTGTAAATAGTTCTTTCTCGCAAATTGATTTTTTAATTATTTATTCAAAATAAGATTCTAAGGTATCCTGAACCTGACCAAAGCCTTTATGAATTCGGTTGAAATAGCGGT
>NZ_DYYK01000151.1:0-4677 GCF_020741705.1 Bacteroides coprosuis | reverse complement strand
GCCAAAATAGAGCGTTTTCTTAATCATAATATTATCTTTTTACATCGGTTATTTCTCCTAATCGGTTCACTTTTAGTTTCCAACAAATATGCTTTAAACTACGTTTATCATCATCATTTTCTATTTTATTTAATTTACCAAACTCCATTGAATCGCGTATTACACTAGAAATTCGATGATTTATAAAATAAGCTCTATTACCCGTAAACGAAACAGCCTTATAAACTCTTCCTTTTTGTTCGTCCGACAGATGAGCTACATCTACCAACTCGGGTTGCTTCTGCTCCTCATCTGTTGGGACATAGACCAAATCATTGGGAGACAAATGGAATTTCAATTTCGATTCATTATACGTCTCTGGTACTGGAGATTTTTTCTCTTTCAATCTATCAATAACAATATTTAAAGGGATGCTATCAAACACACGTTTTCCTTCTTGGTCTTCGTATATTCCAAAAAACAGGTTAGTTCCTTTTGCTGCAATAGCATATTTATCAGGATTGTTATGACTTACTCCTAATGGAAACTTAGAGCCTAAGTCCTCAAATAATCGAACCTTATAAATAGGCTGATGATTTTTACCTCCATTTAATTCTTTGATATTCTTATTCATTTCCATCAAACCTTCTGGAGAAAATGCTTCTTTAAGATTATCATCATAGTTTGATAAATGATTCATTAGAATTTTTCTAATGCTTTCATCCGTTATTCTTTCAATCTGTTTTATAGTTAGATCATCTCCTATGGACTTTCTTACGGCAGCACAATTATGATCATATTCATAAACTTCAACTCTATTTATTTTTAGATTATTGAATTTATAATCTCTATCCTTAAAATACTTTAGAATAGTCTGAGCATCATACTTGCCATACGCCCCAATTAACTCTCTAATTTTATCTTTAAGCGTTCTATCCACAATCTGTTTCCAGTTTTCGAGAGCTTTTTTCAACGCTACCTCTTTGATTGAACGAATACTTACTCTTCCGTAAATAGTCTCTTGATGCATCGGTTTACGCACAGCAAAATGATCACCTTTGACTTGCTTCTGGAGATCTTTTTTTCCGTCCTCATTAATAAACTGGGTGTAGTTATTGGTCTTTGTAAGAACTCGTAAATTCTGTTTGTGACTAACTACGATATTTTCCAAAGCTCTGTGAGCATCTTGAGTGAAAGTGTCCCAAGGCTTATTGAAAATATAGTTGTAGTTGTTTCCACTGCTATTCTCTTTATAACAAAGCTTACTGCGTAAATCAGTGCGAGTAGTCTCAAACTTAGCATTTCTATCTTGGCCAGATCGGTTACTGATATAGTTAATATGACTTCGTGTAGCACAAGCTATTACTAAAGCGTCCATAGCATGATGACGATGGTCAATACGCTTCTTCGTAAAACCCTTTTGAATTTCTTCGGGCACACGTATTTGAAAATGGTTAGGACTTTGCCACACTCCATAATCTTCTGTAGCCGTCATCTCATTTAACCTTTCAAAGCGAGGTTGAATAATTTTATTCCAAATATCATTCAATCCCCAATCCTTTTTCAAGGCTGTGGTAACTTGTCCAGAACAACCAATCACATGTTTTGATGTGCTTTCTTGTTCATCCTCTTCCCTTACAATATTTGATAGTAGTTTTTGAACTACCCTACTGATATATCGAGTATCATTTAACTGGCGTTCGCTAAAGTCGCCCACAACTTCGTCGATATCTTCAGCTAAAAGTTTTTTTGCTTTTACAGGGTTATTCTTTCCATAAAGACGATTAATTAGTTCTACATAAGCATCATTTTTTAAAACTTGGACTTGTTTTCCTCCTACATTGACTGTTGAGCCACCATTCTTTAATATAAATTCGTGAGCCAGCATAGACCCTTTTTCTTTATTGACTTCCGACTCACAGATTACTTTGTTTGTAAAGGAATCATCAAAATATTTTGCTTGAGGAATAACGTGCTCTATCTCGTATTTAGATGTAAATAGCTGGGCTAGAGAAATAGGCTGTCCTGTATAAGGAGAACGATATTTTTGGTCCAACCATAATCTATATTTCGTTAGTTCTCGTGAAGTAGGTTTGGCAGACTTCGTAATTTTTTCAATATCCTTGGGAATCTCTATATTAGAACGAAGGACACCATCTTCTACTATTCTCAATTTCTCTTGCTGTGAAGGAGAATATGGATTTAAATCGGCAAATGCAGCCTCTTTCTTTAAGTCGATCAACATTTCTAATACTCTCTGACGAGAATTTTCATTCTCCTGCTGACGTTCTACCATTCGTTTACGCTTATCCGATGAGTTTTTAATATCTCTACCCAACTCTAGATGGATTTCACTAAAATCTCCGTGCTTAACCCATAAATCGTGTACTACACGCAAAGTTTCGAGAACAATTTGTTCTACAATAGGATTACGCAATGAATATTGTTTAAACTCATTTTGAATATAATTAGAGAGTTCATGGGGTGTTTTCCATTTTGTAAGTTCACCACTTTCAGAGTGACGATTATAAACCACATATCCAGCTTTCCACAAAGGAAGTCCCTTAAAGTCTGTGATACTTCGCAAGTTCTCAACTTTCTCTCGTGAGCGATGAGTAATATCATCATCTGCTTCACCATCAATTATCCTTTGAATACGCTGCTTCGTCTTCACATCAATCTTATCCTCGTGCCAATAATCGCCCATTCTCATTAATGGAAGAAGGCGTTTAATTGCTTTTTCGGAGTAGGAACCGTATTCTTTTTCTAAAGGAGGAAACTGAGCGAACACATCAACAAACGAGGGATGAAGATGCTCTCGTTCAGCGAATTTAGCCAAAGCCCCTCTAAGCTCTATGGGCTCTACCACCGAGTACAATAAATGCCAGAGCGAGTAGACAAAACGATCATCTTCAATCCTTTTTTCTTCTTTGCATTTCTCTAGGAAAGACAAGATATGGGTGCGTGTTGCATTACAAGGATACTCTTTGTTTTTATCATCTACATAATTCCAACGATAATCAAGCTCCTTTGTTTCTTTATTTACTTTCAGCTTAAAATAAGACTTTAATAACTGGTCTTGCTTAATTACTTTTCGTTCGTTAAGCCAAGTAAATAAATTGGCTATATCGTTCTCATCTTTCAAAAACTCAGCAGTTACATCTACGTTATATTTGATACTATCACCCTCTGAGCGTTGACGTTGAAGAATTCTTAAGTTTTGCACAAACTGCCATACCCTAAACTCTTGAAATAAAGGATTGGATTTGGCAATACATTTGATAGGAGAAATCTGTTTTTCACCATTCTTATAGAAGGTTCTGTATTCATACGTACAATTGGATATTAAAGATTTCTTCGTTTTAAGTGGTCGGTGATAAAAGATAATATCTTGTACAAATAGATGTTTAAAATCTCTTTCGAGAAGATTCTCTCTGTGGCTATCATTTAAAGGATAGAGCTCTTCAGCACAAGCTTGGAATAGTTTTTTATCAGATAGTTCCGCTATAAATTTCTGTTGAGTCTCTAATATTTGTTCTAGCTCTTTTTTATAGTATTTACGTTCAATGGTCTTTATTAACCCTCCAATAATTTTCTGATCGGGGTTGGACAATAAGGTATCATAAATAAAAGCTCCTACCTGCTTTCCACTTTTCTCTAGTTCACTTTCAGTCTTCTTTTTTAAAAGTGTCCAATCATCTTCTTTAGGAGCCCGAAAACTTCGTTTAATCTCACCATCAGCCGTTCTTTTTTCTGAGCCATCTTTCTCTAAAGTAGTAGTTACAATAAAATCTTTTACCATCCCTACCCAATTGTCTATAGGTGTA
Source organism: Bacteroides coprosuis (assembly GCF_020741705.1). NCBI lineage: Bacteria > Pseudomonadati > Bacteroidota > Bacteroidia > Bacteroidales > Bacteroidaceae > Bacteroides > Bacteroides coprosuis. The sequence goes on along the minus strand of NZ_DYYK01000151.1, from coordinate 871 downwards.
TCACTGGGACATGGATATATAAAGCCATTTTCAAGATGCACTTTATACCAAGTCTTAGCAGAAGTGTTATCTTTATCCAACTCTACTTTTACAACTTTAAGAGCATAGAACTCCTCTCTCTTCGTGTTATCTTCCACCTCTTCACCTCTCAACTGATAATAGCCTCTTTTTTGATTGAAGTTTAATAATATCCACGCTAGTTCTTCTTTTGAAATGGCTTGAGTAAGTGCTTTCTTTCGAAGGTAATAAATAGTCCAATCCAAGGGAACGGGTGTTGAGCTCTTCTCAAAAAGATGAGGTTGATGCTGCTTTAAATCCTTTAGCATCTCGGCATATGAATCCATAAAAATGAATTGATGACCTTGATCTGTGGCTACCCAAGGGATATTCACTTCCACACCAGGAAGAAATTTGCCATATGTTTTATTTTCTTTTTTATTCCAACCTATTGCTGCATCGTAATGCTGTGGTAAAAAGTGCAAGATATGAAGCACTCTATGCAAACGTTCTCTCCTCAATAAAGAGCGTTCACGCAATCTACGCACTCCTCGATATTGAGTTCGCTGAGCTGTGCTTGATTCTGTTTGACCTGCGCCAAATTTATCCATAACATCTTGTGACATGGGAATGATGCGACTTCCTATTTTTTCAATACTAAGGAATTCACCCTTGTCATTTTGATTTACTACAGCCCAACCCACACTATTTGTGCCTATATCTAGTCCCAAAACCTTTTTCATAGTAGTTCATTTAAAGTATTATGAATCTCAATTTAATAAAAATTACTTATTAAACCTTTTGATTATCAAAATAAATTACTATATTGTAAATGTTTTGAAGCAATTCACAATAAGGATTATTCCGTTGTGAA
>NZ_DYYK01000150.1:0-13017 GCF_020741705.1 Bacteroides coprosuis | reverse complement strand
AATAGAAGTACATTATGAAGCACCACCCTCAAAATCACTACCTGAGCTTTTAAATCAGTTTTTTTGCGTGGTATCAGAACTTTGAAGATAGAGAGTTTGGTAAAATAGGAGATGCAATGATTACTTCTGCTCTAACACATCTCTACTTTGAGACCTTACACCCCTTTGAAGATGGAAATGGACGTATCGGTAGGGCACTTGCAGAAAAAGTTTTAGCAGAGCGTTTAGATATGCCTATCTTACTTAATATTTCACACGCTATAGAACTGGATAAGAAGAAATATTATCAAGAGATAAAAAAAGCTCAGCGCGACTTAAATGTATCCGACTGGATAGCCTATTTCTGCGGAGTATTGCTTAGTGCAATAAAGAACATTAAGAGTGTTGCATTACATACACTAAATAAAACAAAGTTTTTCGATCGTTACGCTGATGAATTAAACGAAAGGGAGATAAAGGCAATAAATAAAATGTTTGATGCTGGCCCATCTGGTTTTGAAGGAGGAATGACAGCAAAGAAATATATATCAATAAATAAAACTTCAAAACCGACTGCAACTCGTGATTTGCAACACTTATCTGCGATAGGTGCTTTTAACAAGTATGGAGGAGGTAGATCTGTTTATTATGAGTTGAATATGGAACCGTATAATCATCTCTTTTAAAGGGCTGATTAAGTATTGATTAAGTAATTATTAATCTAGGTTCTTTGGCTAGATATATGTGCTTTTACTATAGATATATCTAAAATAATGTTTATTTAATTGGATTATATATAGATATATCTATATTTGTGTATATATGATTATGAAATGAATAAAGAGATATACGCATCATCAAATAGTACGATAATTAGCGATTTAGGAAAACGTTATGCAGAGTATCGTAAAAGAATGGGGTACACTCAAAAGGAGGTCTCGGAACAAACAGGATTAAGTGTTTTTACGATTAGTTCATTTGAAAGTGGAGCATCTGCAGGGATAACTTTGGCATCACTTTTGAAACTTCTTCGAGCAATAGAAAGTTTAGAAGAGGTAGAAAAATTACTGCCAGAATTGCCTCTGAGCGCTAAAGAATTATTCAAACAGAATAAAATGAAGTAGATATGGATACAAATGTAATTAAAGTTACTTTGTGGGGTATGGATGTTGGTTATCTGTATTGGGATAAAAAACAGAAACTAGCCGTATTTGAATATGAGGTAAGTTTTCTTGAAAAAGGACTTGATATAGCTCCACTATCTATGTCTATAAATAGCCAACGAAGTAAAAGGGGAATGCCTTGGTTAGGTGGCACAGACAAACTTTATGTTGGTTTACCTCCTATGTTAGCCGATTCTCTCCCCGATAAATATGGAAATTCACTATTTATAGGTTGGTTGCGAGAAAATAAGATTTCTACAAAGCAAGTAACTCCGGTAGATCATCTTTCTTTTATTGGGACTCGTGCAATGGGTGCACTAGAGTTTGAACCAGCGAAAGAGTTAGGACGCGATAATGCTTTTGATGTTGACGTTCAAAAATTATATCTCTTTGCTAAAGAGGTTTTGTCGGAAAGAGGAGATACTGTCTTACGAGCTGAAAATTCGATTTTATGGCAAGACTTGATTAAGATTAGTTCTTCACCAGGAGGAAAAAGACCGAAGGCAATTATTGCTATCAATAAAGAAACAAATGAAGTGAAGTCTGGACAAGGAACAATACCAAACGGATTCGAACATTATATTCTTAAATACGATGATAATTCTTCCTATCCTTATGCGAAGTTAGAATATGTCTATTATTTGATGGCTGTATCTGCAGGAATACATATTATGCCTTCTGAATTGAAGACTTATGAAGGTGTAACTCATTTTCTAACCAAGCGTTTTGATCGAGTAGGCAACGAAAAACTTCATGTACAAACATTAGCTGCTATGAATCCTTTAGCAACCAGTTACGAAGAACTATTTGCTGTAATTCGTCGATTAAATTTACCTTACGAAGATAGTGAACAGCAATATTTGCGTATGGTTTTTAATGTACTAGCTAAAAATGTGGAGGATCATTCTAGGAATTTCGCCTTTATAATGAATAAAGAGGGGGTTTGGAGGCTGTCCCCCGCTTATGATATCACATTTAGTGTTGATTTAACTGCACCAACCTATGCTAATACGCATGCTCTATCCATTAATGGCAAAGACGATGACATTGCTATGGGTGATTTAATTGAAGTTGCAAAAAGCAATGACATAAGGAATTATAAAGCATTGATAGCACAAGTACAGTTGGGGATCTCTAAGTTTGAAACTTTGGCAATAGAGATTGGCATCGATAAGAAATTGATAGTAGATATTAAAAGTCATTTTATTTAATCTTCCCTTATTATTTATTTTTATACTTACTAAATACCACAAAATACATGGATCAAGATATAATTATATACAATACGGATGACGGCAAAGCTTCTGTCCCTCTAATGACAAAAGACGGCAATGTTTGGATGAATCAAAACCAGCTTGCCGAACTTTTTGACACCTCTAAGCAAAATATTAGTATGCATATCATAAATATACTAGAAGATAGAGAGTTAGATGATAATTCAGTTGTAAAGAATTACTTTACAACTGAATTATAGGGTAAGGAAATGTTGATAAATTTGAAACATCTCTTGACGGGTGCAGGCTCTATCAGTAAATTGCAAATGCAGAGTGAAGTTGATGCCATCTATGAAGAATTTAATGCTCGACGGAAAAGAGAGGAGGCTAAACAAGCTGATAGAGATGATTTCGATGAGTTGAAGAGATTAAGTAATGAGTTGAAAAATAGATAAATACAGATTGATTCAAGACTTAGGGAGATAGTAGAAAACTATCTCCTTTTTTGTTTGATTTAGATATAGTTTATATTGACTTTAATTTTATTAAGTCCTAACTTTAGTTTTATAAACAAAATAGACAAATCAGATATTGATTTTTCCGAAGTTAATAATCTCAATGGAATTTACTTTGATTATGATGAAAAGGATGAACTTTGGAAAATTTCATGTGTAAATCCCTATGTGAAGTTTGAATGATATAAGTCGCCTATCCAAATACCTCTAAATACAATTAGTTGATAACCAATGCTAAATACACCCCGTTCAGCTCCACTTTAAACAAGAGCCAATAGGCTAAGGAAAGATAATCTTTTTGATGTTTCCCCTCTGCTTTTGTAAGTGATCCGTTATTTGCCCCAAGTTTCGTTTTTAGGAATAAAAAAGGAGACTATCTCGCTTTTCAACTAGATAGTCTCCTTCTTTATTTTCTAAGAAAACAGAAATGTCAATAAAATTATTTTCTTCTCCTTCTAAACAAACCACTAAATCTTCTGATAGCTCTAATGCCCATACTTATGGTATCAAAAGCAACCATCCCAAGATTAAAAGAGTTCATTAATGTACTCCCTGTATCTGTTATCGGAGAAATAATGTTTTCTGCTTTAGTTGAAACAACTGCTTGTTGCTCTCTAAGCTGATTTAATACTAATTGTTTGTATTCTTTTACATCAATTAGTGTTATAGACTCATTGTTTTTTAATTTATATTTTAATCTATCCATTACTTTGAGTCGTTAAGAAATAAATTTGCCAAAAAGTTAATTACTGGGTTAAAAATAAGACGTTTACGATTTAGATATATTATTAATAAGATAAGTAATAATACACCTGCAATAATGCTTAAACTAGTACCCATTCCTCCCACATACTCTGCTAACTTATAAGCTAGCGCAAATGAAAGGTATAAAATGGCTATAGTGCCAAAAGAAAGTACTAATCCTCCTATTACCAGAGTCGATATTAATACAGATAACTTTTCTGTTAGTTCAACTTTGGCATATTCTTTCTGTAAATCGAGGTATTTCTTAATCTCAGCAAAGAGCTGCTTAAAGTTATTGATACTGTTTTCTTTTATAAACATACAGTTGGTAGGGGTCTATTATAAATCTTTTATTTCACCTTTAATTTCTGAAGCTATTTCATCTACTAAATCTTTCATTTCATCACGATTTAGTTTAATTCCTTTTTTACGAAGAGCTTCAGCAATTCTTGCACGTGTTTTTTCACCTTCTTCAGGAGCAAATAAGATTCCAAGTACTCCACCTAAAACTGCACCGCCTAAAAAAGCGCCGATTACATTTAACGTTCTCATATTTTTTAATTTTAAGTTACTATAATATAAAACATAAATAAAGGGTAATTTGTTTTGAAAAATATCGGAGTAGCTTTAACTATAAATCTTTCTTATAAAATAGATTCAAATATAGCCTGAAATTAGATATTACTCTTTATTTGAGAGATTGCCCAAATAAAGTTAAAATTATGCGTAATACATAATTTGTTGACTCTTTTTTATTGACATTTTTTTTGAAAGAACGATTAAATTCTATTAATTTGCTACTTAATATAGACTTGAGAGGATATGTTTGGATAAGAATAGTTATCTTATTCAGTAACATGTACTTGAATGGATAATAGAATATTAATATTTTTAATGATACGAGTTATGAGAAAACTATTCGTTTTTAGTTTAGGTGTTTGTATGATGCTAGGTTTTGCTTCATGTAAATCAACAGAAAGTGCTTATAAAAAAGCTTATGAACAAGCTAAGCAACAAGAATTAGCTGAAGAACAAGAGGTAGAATATGTAGCACCAGTTCAACAACAGCCTGTAGAGCCTGTGGTTTCTGCTCCTGTTAAAGTTAAGCCATCTAATACTGGAACTATTCGTGAAGAAAAAGTAACAGTTGTTTCAGGTGTTGACGGATTGAAGAAATACAGTGTTGTAGCAGGTAGCTTTGGTGTAAAATCAAATGCTGAAGGTTTAAAAAGATTTTTAGACGGCGAAGGCTATAATAGTACTGTTGCTTATAATGCTGATGCTAATATGTACCGTGTAATTGTAACTAGTTTTGACGACAGAGGTTCTGCTGAATATGCAAGAGACTCTTTCAAAGCAAAATATCCTAGTAGAAAAGATTTCCAAGGAGCTTGGTTGCTATATCGCGTGTACTAATGATATGATATTGAATTAAAGAATAGAGGGCAACAGCCAAATGGTTGTTAGCCCTTTTTTTATTAAGGTATTAACTTCGTATTATTTTGTATTTAGAGTTCGATGAATAAAGATATTTTATATAAAGCTATTGATGCAGCATTAAAAGCTGGCGTAGAAATACTATCTATTTATAATGATCCCAAGGCCGATTTTCAGATTGAAAGAAAGTCTGATCAATCTCCTTTAACTATAGCAGATAAAAAGGCTCATGCTGTAATTGTATCTCAGTTGAGCTCCTTTCAGATTCCCATTTTAAGTGAAGAAGGAAAGGCTATACCTTTTGAGAAAAGAGAAAACTGGGATCAATTTTGGGTGGTTGATCCCCTAGATGGAACCAAAGAATTTATAAAGAAAAATGGAGAATTTACGGTGAATATAGCACTGCTCCAAAATAATGTTCCTACCCTGGGAGTTGTCTATATTCCCGTTCAAAAAGTATTATATTTTGCTTCTAGTGAGCTAGGAGCCTATAAATATGTTAATATTTCAAATTTAGAGGGCTTAAGTAATTTAGATTTACTAATTTCAAATGCAACAAAATTACCTGTAGCAAGAAAAAATAGAGATGAATATGTTATTGTTGCTTCAAGATCTCACTTGTCTGAGGAAACTCAAGCCTATATTAGTGAATTAGAGAAACAACATAATCATATCCAGTTAGTATCTGCCGGCAGCTCAATTAAAATATGTTGGGTAGCTGAAGGTATAGCAGATGTGTATCCTCGATTTGCCCCAACAATGGAATGGGATACGGCTGCAGGACATGCTATAATTTTAGCAGCAGGAAAACAAATTGTCAAGGCTTTAACCCCCAATGAAGCTTTAGAATATAACAAGGAAGATTTATTAAATCCTTGGTTTATAGTCAAGTAGAATAGTAAAATATGACTTTAGAAATAGTCTTGGTTTTTTTGGCTCTAATCTCTATGATTACTGCTTTAGTGATGGATAGAATGCGTCCAGGAATGATTCTTTTTTCTGTGGCAGTATTCTTTCTCTGTGCAGGAATCATTACACCTGAAGAGCTTATTGATGGTTTTAGCAATAAAGGGGTTATTACCGTAGCTTTGCTGTTCTTAATCAGTGAAGGAGTAAGAAAGTCGGGTGCATTAAGTGTGCTCATTCGCAAATTACTACCCGAAAAGGATACAACTGTTTTTAGGGGACAACTTAGAATGTTACCTGTCATCTCAGTCATATCTGCATTCTTGAATAATACCCCCGTAGTTGTAATCTTTGCACCTATTATAAAGAGGTGGGCAGAGAAGGTAAAACTTCCTGCAACAAAATTCCTGATTCCTCTTTCTTATGCTACTATTCTTGGAGGGATGTGTACTCTCATTGGTACATCTACCAACTTAGTAGTTCATGGTATGATTTTATCAGCAGGTTATGAGGGGTTCACTATGTTTGAACTGGGCAAAGTAGGTGTTTTTATTGCCTTAGGAGGAATAATTTACTTGTTTTTCTTTTCTTCAAAACTATTGCCAGATCGTAGAGATGGATTAAAAGAGGGAGAAAACATCAATCGGCTTAACCTTGTTGAGGCTGTGATAGGTCCTCGATTTCCTGGTATTAATAAGAATCTGAAGGAGTTTAACTTTGAGCGCCATTATGGAGCCGAAGTAAAACAAATTAAGAGAGCAGGACATACTTTTAGTTCAAATAGAGAAAAAGTAAGATTAAAAGAAGGGGATACTCTTGTTTTATTAGCAGACGAAACCTTTGTTCCTACTTGGGGGGAGTCTTCTGTCTTTGTAATGTTAGCTAATGGACATGATAAGGAAGACTTAGAACCTATAGGAAGGAAAAGGCGTATCTTGGCTATTCTTCTATTGATACTGATGATTGTAGGTGCTACACTTGGAGAGCTCCCTTATACAAAAGAAAGATTTCCAAACATACAGCTAGATATGTTCTTTTTTGTGGCAGTAACTACTGTTATAATGGCTTGGGCTAGATTGTTTTCTCCCAGAAAATATACAAAATATATCTCCTGGGATATATTAATCACTATTGCGTGTGCTTTTGCTATCAGTAAGGCAATGGTAAATTCTGGAGTGGCAGATCTAATTGCCAGTAGAATGATTTTATTAAGTGAGTATTTCGGACCCCATTTTCTCTTAGCCGTACTCTTCATTATTACCAATATCTTTACAGAGTTAATAACCAATAATGCAGCAGCAGCCTTAGCATTCCCTTTGGCCTTATCAATTTCTAGTCAGTTGGGGGTAAGTCCTACACCTTTTTTTGTAGTAATATGTATTGCTGCATCAGCTAGTTTTGCAACGCCTATTGGATATCAAACTAATTTAATAGTACAAGGTATTGGTGATTATAAATTTACCGATTTTTTAAAGATTGGTTTACCTTTAAATATAATTACCTTTATAATAGCTGTATTTTTAATTCCTATTATTTGGCCTTTTTAATTTGACAACATTTATGAATAATCAAAATAATATATATCCCGTCTTTGATAAGATGCTAGGTAGAGTAGATAAAGAAGACTTATTGAAGCAGAAAAGCGTAATGGTATGGTTTACAGGCTTAAGTGGCTCGGGTAAGAGTACCATTGCTATTGCTTTAGAAAGAGAACTACATCAAAGAGGATTATTGTGTAGGTTGCTTGATGGTGATAATATTCGTTCAGGAATCAATAATAATTTAGGCTTTTCTGCAGAAGATAGAAAAGAAAACATTAGAAGAATCGCCGAGGTTTCTAAACTTTTTATTGACTCAGGTATTATTACATTAGCAGCTTTTATTAGTCCAAGTAATGAGATGCGTAAAATGGCTGCAGACATTATTGGCAAGGATGATTTTTTGGAAGTATTTGTCAGTACTCCTTTAGCTGAATGCGAACGTAGAGATGTGAAAGGTTTATATGCAAAGGCACGAGAAGGTAAAATTCAAAACTTTACTGGTATTTCGGCTCCTTTTGAAGCACCAGAATCTCCTGCTTTGTCTTTAGATACATCTCAGCTAAGTATCCAAGAGTCTGTACAAGCTCTATTGGATCTCATACTTCCAAGAGTAAAAAATAAATATTAAATTTAAACCGACAGATATACTATATACGAAGATTATGTCAGAATATAAATTAAGTCACTTAAGAGAACTCGAAGCAGAGTCTATTCATATTATCCGTGAGGTGGCTGCGGAATTTGAGAATCCAGTGATGCTTTATAGTATTGGGAAAGACTCTTCAGTAATGGTGCGATTAGCTGAAAAAGCTTTTTATCCAGGTAAAGTTCCATTTCCTTTAATGCATATTGACTCAAAATGGAAATTCAAAGAAATGATAGAATTTCGCGATAAATATGCCAAAGAACATGGTTGGAATCTTATCGTAGAGAGTAATATGGAAGCTTTCCATGCAGGTGTAGGTCCATTCACCCATGGTAGTAAAGTTCATACCGATTTAATGAAAACGAAGGCTCTACTAAGTGGCTTGGATAAATATAAGTTCGATGCTGCCTTTGGTGGAGCTCGTCGTGACGAAGAAAAGTCGAGAGCTAAAGAAAGAATATTCTCTTTTAGAGATAATTTTCATCAGTGGGATCCTAAAAACCAGCGTCCCGAATTGTGGGACATCTACAATGCTCGTGTTCACAAAGGCGAAAGCATTCGTGTATTCCCTTTGAGTAACTGGACAGAATTAGATATATGGCAATATATTCGATTAGAAAATATTCCAATTGTTCCTCTTTACTTTGCTAAGAAAAGACCTGTCATCGAAATTGATGGTAATTTAATAATGCCAGATGATGATAGAATACCAAAAGAGTTATTAGAAAAAGTAGAATATAAAAATATTCGTTTCCGTACTCTAGGTTGCTGGCCTCTAACAGGAGCCATTGAAAGTGAAGCCGATACAATTGAAAAGATTGTAGAAGAGATGATGACTACAACAAAGAGTGAGCGAACAACACGTGTGATTGATTTCGATCAAGACGCCAGTATGGAACAAAAGAAACGTGAAGGTTATTTTTAAAAAGAATTAAAATGTCAGTAAATCAGAATATAACAGAGTTTTTAGATAGAGACGAACAAAAAGACCTTTTGCGTTTTCTTACTGCAGGGTCTGTTGACGATGGTAAATCTACATTGATTGGTCGTCTTCTCTTTGATAGTAAAAAGCTTTATGAAGACCAATTAGACGCTCTAAAGAAAGATAGTAAGCGTATAGGTAATGCAGGTGAGCATATCGATTATGCTTTGCTACTAGATGGACTTAAAGCAGAAAGGGAACAAGGTATCACTATCGATGTTGCCTATCGTTACTTCTCTACGAATAACAGGAAATTTATTATTGCAGATACCCCAGGACATGAACAGTACACCCGAAATATGATTACTGGTGGATCTACTGCTCAATTGGCTATTATCTTGGTAGATGCTCGGAATGGGGTGATTACACAAACCCGTAGACACACATTCCTTGTTTCTCTATTGGGCATAAAGAATGTGGTATTAGCTGTTAATAAAATGGATTTAGTAGACTATGATGAAAATCGTTTTAAAGAAATAGTTGCTGAATACAAAAAGTTTGTTGAACCACTTCATATCCCCAATATAACTTATATCCCTCTTTCTGCACTTGAAGGAGATAATGTGGTAGAGCTTTCAGATAAAACGCCTTGGTATAAAGGAATATCCTTACTTGAACATCTCGAAACTGTAAAAACAGATGAGGCTCATGAATTTAATGAATTCAGATTCCCTGTTCAGTATGTTCTTCGTCCTAATCTTGATTTTAGAGGATTCTCGGGTAAAGTAGCTTCGGGTATCATCCGCAAAGGAGATGAAGTTATGGCATTGCCATCTGGTAAAAAATCCAAAGTAGCTCGTATTGTTACTTATGAAGGAGATTTAGACTATGCTTTCCCTCCACAATCTATAACGATTACTCTAGAAGATGAAATTGATGTATCTAGAGGCGAGATGTTAGTTCACCCTAATGCTCTGCCTAAAGTCAGTAGAAACTTTGAATCTATGCTTGTATGGATGGATGAAGAGCCTATGGATACTGATAAACAGTTCTTTATTAAGCATACTACAAATACCAGCAGAATACGAATTGATAACATTAAGTACAAAGTAGATGTTAATACTATGGAGCACTCAAAAGTTCAGAACTTAGTTTTGAATGAAATAGGGCGAGTAGTATTTACTGCTGCTAAAGAGTTGTTCTTCGATTCTTATCAGGATAATAAATCTTGTGGAGCTTTTATCTTAATTGATCCGATCACCAACAACACTTGTGCTGTAGGTATGATTATAGATGAAGTTGCTGATAAAGACGTTAATCGTTCAGATGATAGGCCTGTGCTCGATTTCAATAAACTAGGGATAGATCCTAGTCATTATGATGCTGTTATGAAAGCAGTAAAAGAACTTGAAAGACAAGGCTTAGGAATTAGAGTAGTAAAGTAAATAGAATTAGATGGGATTATTAGAGTTTAATAAACTTCCAATAAATACGTTAGTAGGTGCAGACTGGAAGACGTTTAATGCAATAACTGCTGGGCGTCAGATAGATCCTGCATATAAAAGTAAATATAGATTAACCAAAGCGGTATGCCGTCTGCTGTCTCCTTTTGCAAAAATTCAAAACAAGAGATTCGATAAAAAATTAGCCAATATTCCTTTATCAGAAGACCCTGTTTTTATTTTAGGACATTGGAGAAGTGGAACTACATTTGTACACAATGTTTTATCTTGTGATAAGAGATTTGGATACAATACAACTTATCAAACTGTTTTTCCTCACTTAATGATGTGGGGGCAGACTTTCTTTAAGGGGAATATGAGCTTTTTAATGCCCGACAAAAGACCTACAGATAATATGGAATTGGCTGTAGATCTTCCTCAAGAAGAGGAGTTTGCATTGGCTAATATGATGCCATACACTTATTATAATTTTTGGTTCCTACCTCAATATATGCAAGAGTATGCTGATAAATATTTACTATTCAATGATATCTCAGAGAATGAGCTTCAGATATTTGAAGAGACATTTAAAAAGCTGATAAAAATATCTCTTTGGAATACAAAGGGAGAGCAGTTCTTAAGTAAAAACCCACCACATACAGGTAGGGTGAAAGAGTTGATAAAGATGTTCCCCAATGCCAAGTTTATCTACTTGATGAGAAATCCTTATACGGTATTAGAGTCTACTCGGAGTTTCTTTACAAATACTATTCAACCTTTAAAACTTCAAGATATCTCAAATGAAGAGATTGAAAAGAATATTATTTCTATTTATGCGAAGCTGTATCATCAGTATGAAGCTGAGAAACATCTTATACCAGAAGGTAATCTGATAGAAGTGAAGTTTGAGGATTTTGAAGCTGATGCTATGGGTATGACTCAGAAAATATACGAATCTTTGAATCTTAAAGGTTTTGACGAAGCCAAAGGAGCTATTCAAAACTATGTAGGAGAGAAGAAAGGGTATAAAAAGAACAAGTATAAGTATGATGATCGTACGATTAAGTTGGTAGAAGAAAACTGGGGATTCGCTTTAAAACAGTGGGGATATTCTTTAGATTAAAACAATAACATTATGAAATATAACTCGCAATTCTTAGTCCTATTTGTAGCGCTAGTCTGTTTTTCGGGAGATATAGATGCACAAAGAATATTAGGAGATACCCTGAAAAATGAACGAGAGGAAATGATTCCCTTTGGTGATATGAATCAATGGATCAATCGTAGAATCAAAGAGTCGGGAATCATTGGTGGTAACATGAAAGATGTTTATGCTATTGGACCGACAGAGATAATTGAGGGGGCGATACCTTATGTTAATAAGGGGGGATCACCTTGGGCTACGTCTAATGTCCTTGCTAAAGTGGCAGGGATTACAAAAACAAACACTTCTGTTTTTCCTGATCGTAGAGGTACTGGATTTTCTGCCCGTATGGATACACGTATGGAAAGCGTTAGAGTTTTGGGTATAGTTGATATTACGGTATTAGCTGCAGGTTCTACTTTCTTAGGTTCGGTCAATGAACCCATTAAGAGTACCAAGAATCCTCAAAAGATCTTGGTATCAGGTATCCCTTTTTCAAAGAAACCTAGAGCCGTTCGTTTTGATTATAAAATCAAACTTTCTGGTGAGCCAAATCGTATAAAGGCTACTGGTTTTGGTAAAAGTAAAACGATCAAGGGTAAAGACTTACCATGTGCTATTCTTCTTTTACAAAAGAGATGGGAAGATGGGAATGGAAATGTTTTTGCTAAGCGAGTAGGTACAATGGTCAATTACTATTATGAATCTACCAATTGGGTTGAAGATGCTACTTATGAAATAATGTATGGAGACATAACATCTAGTCGTTATTACTTAGAAGATAGAATGCACATTCAAGATGAAGAACGTTTTACAATAAATAGTAAGGGTGAGAGTGTGCCTATTCAAGAAGTAGGCTGGGCAGATGCTGATGAAACGCCTACTCACATTATTCTTCAATTTGCGTCAAGCCATGGAGGAGCCTATATTGGTTCGCCAGGTAACTCTTTTTGGATAGATAATGTTCGATTGGTTTATTAAGATCACGAAGCAAAATAAGTTTAAAGAGGCTACTTCATTGAAGAGAGCCTCTTTTTTTGCTAACATTTCACTCAATCTAGTTTTATCAATCTCCAACTTATGGGGTTAGATTTGAATCAAATAGAATAAAACGATTTGTAAATATCATTCTTAATGAAGCCTAAAAATCTTATTCTTAATCATAAATAGAAAGCTTACTGCAAACTAAAACTTTATGATTTTGTTAATTCATCAAAGATGTAATTCGTGTTTATCTCTAGGGTTAAATGCGAATTACTTTTATATGTGTTGAATTTTAAAATAAGATAGAATGGATATTATTGACAGATTAAAATGGAGATATGCCACCAAAATGATGGTCCATAAGGTAGTACCTCAAGAAA
>NZ_DYYK01000149.1:0-14636 GCF_020741705.1 Bacteroides coprosuis | reverse complement strand
AAGATTACTTTTTCTGTATGAGATACCTTTCTTGGAGGTCTCATACGGATTACGCGTTCTTTCTTAGTAGTAAGAGCACGCATAATAGGTGGCTGAATTACAGGAACTAAAGCCATATATGAATATGCCGCTACAGCAATCGCTCCCAACAAGTTAGGGGCAAGCTTTGACGACAAGAATATGGCAGTTGGTCCATCGGCTCCACCAATAATACCAATAGCACCTGCTTGGCTTGGATCAAAATCCATCCACAGAGCAATAATATAAGCTCCAAAGATACCAAATTGTGCAGCTGCACCGATAAGTAGAAGTTTTGGGTTAGAAATCAATGCAGAGAAGTCTGTCATAGCACCAATACCTAGGAATATCAAAGGGGGATACCAGCCAGAGGTTACCCCTTGATAAAGGATATTGAGTACAGATCCTTCTTCGTAAATACCGACCTGTAGCCCAGCTTCTAGATTGAAAGGGATGTTACCTATAAGAATACCAAAGCCAATAGGAATAAGCAGCATAGGTTCATATTCTTTAGCAATAGCTAAATAGATGAAAAGTAAACCTATGACCAGCATTATTAGGTGTCCAGCTGTAGCATTTGCCAAGCCAGTATAGCTCCAGAAATCTATAAGGTTATTCCCTAGAAAAGTCAAGAAATCACCCATGTTATTCTAAGATTATCAAATCAGTTCCTTCAAGTACTGAGTCTCCTTTATTTACTTTTATTTCAACAACTTTACCATCTTTTGTCGCGTTAATATTATTCTCCATCTTCATTGCTTCTAGGATAAGAATAGTTTGTCCGCGTTTAACAACATCACCAACAGACACTTTAATGTCAATGATAACACCAGGAAGAGGTGATTGAACTCCTGATTTTTTACCTCCAGTCGAAGGAGTAGAAGCTTGAGCTGCAGGTGCTGCTGTAGGAGCAGGCGCTGCTGGCTTAGCTACTGGAGCAATTGTTGGAGCAACTTCTTTTTCCATTTCTACCTCGTAGGCTTTGCCATTTACTTCAACTTTTGCAATATTGTCTTCGATCTCATTTACAACAACATTGTAATCTTTGCCGTTGATTTTATATTTATATTCTTTCATTGTTTTTGTTCTTAAACTTGTAATACAATAAGTTATCTTTTACGTAGACCAAATATTTTCAAGCTCCATGGAGAATGGCTTGGTCCTACTTCATTGAACGTAAGCACCATATTCTCAACGTCATGTACTCCGCCTAAGTGTTCGTGAAGAGCCATAGTAATTGCCACTATATCTTCATTAGCACCTTTGCCTAGTGGAGTAGAACTTACACTTTGAGTAGGTGTACTTTCTGCTGCTTTGTTTTCAGTTTTATTCATATTTTTTCTTTTACTCATTGATACGGCTATTTTACCTGTAATCTTGAATGAGAGATAAAGGAGGATTAATCCACAGAATACTGCTGACATAGCAATGATAGACATCCCGATACCCACAGGGTCATGCTTTTCGAAGTTCTCTATTTTAATATTGCTTACTTCAACTGTATTGTTTGTGCTGGGTGTCACATGACTACCATCACTGCCTCCTTTTAAAACCCATTTTTCTGCTCCATCCTTATCTCTAGCATATGATTGATCAGGAAGAATATTGGCAGGCACAATAACCTCGTCTATTAATGTTTTACCATTAGAGTCATACAAAGCAATGTAGTTTTCCTTTGTAGGATCTAAGGTAAAATTAATATGAAAAGTACCTCTTGCAGGTTTATTATCTGCCCAAAATAGGACGTGCTGTCTGGGTTTAATCAGAGTAAGCACATCTGATTTTGGTATCATGTACTTTCTTGGGTTATTTTTGTCATTGGTTAAATAGCATCCTTCTATGTCTACCGATGCATAGGAACTATTCCATATTTCGATCCATGCATTATTTTCACCATAATCATCAACGAAATTGGTTTCATTAGTTACCAATATTTCATTGATTTTTAGGCTAGTTCTACTTTGTGCACTTATATTGAGCACAAAGTAGAAGGCAAACACTAGAAGTAAACCAATATGTTTTTTATTCATAAATACAAAGTTTGAACATTATAATGGAATGTTACCGTGTTTCTTTGCAGGGTTAGTTTGACGTTTAGTCTTTAATTGTTCTAACGCTTTGATTACACGGAAACGAGTATTACGTGGTTCAATTACATCATCGATGTAGCCATATCTAGCTGCATTGTATGGGTTAGCAAATAAGTTAGTATATTCTTCTTCTTTTTCAGCAAGGAAAGCTGTAGGATTTTCTTGACTACGAGCTTCTTTTCCGTAAAGAACAGCAACAGCACCAGCACCACCCATAACTGCGATTTCTGCAGTAGGCCATGCATAATTGATGTCACCACGAAGTTGCTTACAACTCATTACAATATGTGAACCTCCGTATGATTTTCTTAATGTAACAGTAACTTTAGGCACTGTAGCTTCACCATAAGCATAAAGTAGTTTAGCACCATGGTGGATAACTGCGTTATACTCTTGACCTGTACCTGGTAAGAAACCTGGAACGTCTACTAGCGTTACTAAAGGAATATTAAATGCATCGCAGAAGCGAACAAAACGTGCAGCTTTACGAGAAGCATTACTGTCTAGAACACCTGCAAGATATTTAGGTTGATTTGCTACAACACCTACTGAGCGGCCATTAAAACGAGCAAAACCTATAATAATATTTTTAGCAAAATCTCTTTGTACTTCTAAGAATTCTCCGTTATCTACTAATGCTCCAATAACGCCATACATATCGTAAGGTTTATTTGGGTTATCAGGGATAATTTCGTTTAGAGATTCTTCCATTCTGTCGATAGGATCTTTACATTCAATAAATGGAGCTTCTTCAAGATTATTTTGAGGAATGAAGCTTAATAATTTACGAATGGTTTTGATACCTTCTTCTTCTGTTTGAGAAGTGAAGTGAGTTACACCAGATTTAGTTGAGTGTACACTTGCACCACCTAGTTCTTCTTGTGTTACATCTTCACCAGTAACAGTTTTTACTACTTTAGGTCCAGTTAAGAACATATAAGAAGTTCCTTCTGTCATTAAAGTAAAGTCTGTTAAAGCAGGAGAATAAACGGCACCACCTGCACAAGGACCAAAGATTCCTGAAATCTGAGGGATAACGCCAGATGCCATAATGTTACGTTGGAAAATTTCTGCATAACCTGCAAGAGCGTTGATACCTTCTTGAATACGTGCGCCACCCGAATCATTGATTCCAATAACTGGTGCACCCATTCTCATTGCAAGGTCCATTACTTTACAGATCTTTTGAGCCATAGTTTCTGAAAGAGAACCGCCCCAAACTGTGAAGTCTTGAGCAAATACATATACAAGTCTTCCTTCAACTGTACCATATCCAGTAACTACACCGTCACCTAGATAATGTTTTTTGTCTTGTCCGAAGTTTGTGCATCTGTGTTTTACGAACATATCCATTTCTTCAAAGCTACCTTCATCAAGAAGCATAGCGATACGTTCGCGAGCTGTGTATTTTCCTCTATTATGTTGTTTTTCTATAGCTTTTTCGCCACCACCTAAGCGAGCTTGAGCACGTAATTCTACAAGCTCTTTTATTTTTCCAAGCTGGTTACTCATAATTTTATGTTTAGAAATTAGTATTTGTATAGATAGATATTATTTTTCACAAAGTTCAGTTAGGATACCTTCTGTTGACTTTGGATGAAGGAAGGCAATATTTAAACCTTCTGCACCTTTACGAGGAGCTTTATCAATTAGGCGAATGCCTTTAGCTTCTATTTCGGTTAATGCTTTTTGTACACCATCTTCTACTGCAAAAGCTAAATGGTGAATGCCAGGACCTCTTTTTTCAAGGAATTTAGCGATTGGACTATCAGGAGCTGTTGGTTCAAGAAGTTCTAATTTTACTTCACCTACTTTTAAGAAAGCAGTTTTTACTTTCTGATCTTCAACAGTTTCAATGTTGTAGCATTTAAGACCTAGTACATTCTCAAAATAAGGAAGTGACTCCTCGATGCTTTTAACAGCAATACCTAGATGCTCAATGTGCGAAATTTTCATAATAATTATTTTTTTAAGTATGACAAATGCCTTATTATAAGGTTAATTCCAATAGCAAAGAAATATAAATTCATTTTAATATGGAAATATTTCATCAATAAAAAGTAAATATAAATTTTACCCTCAAGATATCGTGAAACCCTTTTTTATATGCCATTTTAATTAATTGTCAAGTTAGTATTTTATTTTTTATTATTCATATAATTTTCTAAAGAGTTTGTTTAGCCAACTCCATTTAAATCTAAACCATCTTCTTGTACTACTTTGTTGACCGCCAAAGCGTAAAATAAACTCTCTGTAGCTGTGTCGTTTAAAAGGTAAGCCTACGTCCATAAACTCTAAATGCTCATAGCCTTGTTCTTTTGCGGTTTTTAGTGCCATCCAAACAGCTAGCACTCCTGGGTAAACGGATGAATAAGTTTGCCGCATACCTCCCGAGAACCATAAATAGGCGTTTTCTGCTGAATAGGCACAAGCAGATCCACCAATAATTTTATTTTTATATTTGACTATATATATAGAAGTAATTCTCTTGCCCTCTTTGTTTTGAGGGATATCTTTGAGATGGTGAAAGAATTCAATACTGGGGTAGTGTTTGCGAATATGTGTCGAATATATCTTACGGAGCATAACCGCAAATTTCTCTACTTCTTCTTGTGTTTTAGCTTCTAAAACTTCGGCTCCATTTTTTAGTGCTTTTCGAATTTGTCGAATGCGAGACTGACTGAATTCTTTTTCAATGGGACCTTCTGTTTGTAGCTTATTTCTAACTCTCAGCCAGTTTACTGCAAAGAAAAGATTGTCTTTAAAGTGCTTGTATCCGACTAATGGGTTTCCTAAATTTCTAAATTCGATGAGGAAGCATTTACGTAAAGCTTCTCTTGTTAAGTGTTTTAATAACTCCCCAAAAAGAATTTCAGATTCTTCTTTCTCACAAAAATACTCTCCACATCCATAAACTTCGCATTTTTTGAAAACGGTAGGTATGATGAAGGAAGTTGTTTTTTTTCGTATGGCTGCTAAAATCTTACCCATTACTTTATCACCGTCAGTAGCAACAATTAACAAGGGTGTATATCCTTTTGTGTTTTCGTATACGACAAATAGATCTTTCGAATGAAAAGTATTTTGTCCTGGAAGGTCTGGTATGTCTTTAGAACGATAATATGTTGTTAATTTTATAGCCATGCTATACAAATTTACATTTTTTATTTCATAATTGTTAGTTCTTAGTCTTAAATGTTTTCTAACAAATTGATAGTACTATGCCTATTTACAGTGTGAAGTTTTTAATTGTCTGTACCCGAGCTAGGGGTGATAGGACTTAGTATCTGAGACTTGATTCTTTATGCTTTTGATGAAAAGTAGTGTTAACAAGAAGACGTTCAAGTCTAGTTTTTGTTATCTTTGTGCAAATCTAAATCTAAAAACAATACATATTAGTATGGGAAATTTTTCGGAATTACTTAAAAGTCGTCGAAGTACTCGTAAATTTACAAGTGAAAAAATAGATCAGGATGATGTGGTAACACTGATGAAGGCTGCTCTTATGGCTCCCTCATCCAAACGGTCTACTCCTTGGCAGTTTGTCATAGTTGATGAGCCTGAAAAGCTTGCTAAGCTTGCTCGTGTCAAGAAGCATGGTGCTAAATTGATTGAAGGTGCACCTCTTGCAATAGTAGTTTTAGGAGATCCTTTGACTTCTGATGTGTGGATTGAAGATACTTCTATTGCTTGTACTTTAATTCAACTTCAAGCTGAAGACTTAGGTTTAGGTAGCTGTTGGGTTCAAATGCGTGGACGTTTAGATGAAAGGGATATTCCAGCAGCAGAAAATATTAGAGATATATTAGATATTCCATTGCAGTTGCAAGTGTTGAGTGTGATTGCTATAGGACACAAAGATGAAGAAAAAGCTCCTTTTGATGAGTCTAAACTAAAATGGGAGAAAGTTCATATCAATGGTTATAAAATACAAGAATAGTGCATCACAATTTACATATCGTATTTATAGGTGCAGGTAATTTAGCTACAAATCTGGCTAAGTCCTTGCATCAGCATCATTTTAAAATTGATCAAGTATATAGTAGAACTGAAGATTCTGCTAAGTTGCTTGCTAATGCTGTTGGAGCTGAGTACACTACTCATTTAGAGGATGTCTTACTCCATAGAGATTTATATATTATATCGTTGAGAGATGGTGCTTTTTTAGAACTTATACCCCAAATCATGGAGCAAAAGAGTGATGCTTTAGTAGTTCATACTGCTGGCAGCATTCCTATGGATGTACTAACGCCATATACTCAGAGGTGTGGAGTGTTATATCCTATGCAGACATTTAGTAAAAGTAGAGCTGTAGAGTTTGATACAATTCCTTTTTTTATTGAGTCAAACAATGAAGAGGATAAGGATTTATTGATTTCTATTGCTTCTGAACTTTCTTCAAAAATATTTGAAGCAGATTCAGCACAGCGTAAAAAGCTCCATCTAGCAGCTGTGTTTGCTTCTAATTTTGCCAATCATATGTATTCTCTCTCTGCAGAGATACTTCAAAAGTATGGATTACCTTTTGAATCTATGCTTTCTCTAATTGATGAAACTACTCGAAAGGTTCATCAAGTACAACCTCATAAAGCCCAAACCGGACCTGCTATTAGAAATGATCAAGATGTTATGAATGAGCATCTTAATATGCTGAAAGATATGCCTGATATTCAGGCTATTTATAAGTTGTTAAGCTCAAGTATATTAAATCATAAATCAGATAAATAGTGAGTACAATTAATTACGATTTAAAGAATATAAAAGCATTAGCTTTTGATGTGGATGGTGTGTTAAGTAGTGAGATGATTCCTCTTCATCCCTCAGGAGAACCAATGAGAACAGTCAATACCAAAGATGGTTATGCCATGCAGCTTGCTGTAAAACAGGGTTTACATGTTGCTATTATTACTGGAGGTAAAACTGTAGCTGTAAGAATACGTTATGAAGGACTTGGATCTAAGGATGTTTATTTGGGATCTTCTGTGAAAATTCACGACTACGAACACTTCAAAAACAAGTATAATTTAAAAGACGAAGAAATTCTATATATGGGTGATGATGTGCCCGATTTAGAAGTTATGCGTACTTGTGGATTACCTTGTTGTCCTAAAGATGCTGTTCCTGAAGTGAAAGAAATATCCAAATATATTTCTCATAAAAATGGAGGCTATGGTTGTGTTCGTGACGTTATTGAGCAGGTGCTTAAAGCTCAGGGAACATGGATGGCTGATGAGGCTTTTGGCTGGTAAAGGATTTCAGTTATGCTTGAAAATTTAGATAAATATCGTGTTATTTTAGCTTCTAACTCTCCTCGTAGACATGAGTTATTAAAGGGGTTGGGGATATCTTTTGAAGTGAAAACATTGAAAGATATTGACGAGTCATTCCCTGAAGATTTGGATGCTGATGATGTAGCCCAATTTATTGCCCAGCGTAAGGCAAATGCGTATGAAGATATTATTGCTCCTGATGAATTAATTATTACTGCTGATACTGTAGTTGTAGTAGGAGACAAAGTGCTCGGAAAACCTCAGTCGAGAGAGCATGCTATTTGTATGCTTCATTCTTTATCTGGAAAGGTTCATCATGTTGTTACTGGTGTATGCTTGCTTACGAACCATGGACGTAAAGTTTTTGACTCCATTACTTCTGTGCAATTTGCGAATTTAACAGAAGATGAGATTATTTATTATGTCGATAATTTTGCACCATTTGATAAAGCAGGTGCTTATGGGGTGCAAGAGTGGATTGGCTATATTGGTGTAGAAAAGATTGAAGGAAGTTACTTCAATGTAATGGGACTCCCCATACAGAAACTGTACAGGGAGTTGAAAAATATAGATTAAATCTGTTTAATCAAGAAGATCTATTAGCAAAGGAATATCCGCTTCGGGTATTCCTTGTTTTATTAATGAGGGTTTGTCTTTTTCAATGAATTGTATAAATTCATTTTTACTTCCATATCCTTTGATTGCCTGTTTATAGCATTCTACTGTTTTTTTAAGGTTGCCTAGTGCCCATTCTACGTGTCCTGCGTTTAAGTAGTCTATTGCTAATGGTTTATTATTTAATATTTTCTGATAATAACGTTGTGCCTGTTTGCCCTTTCCTGATATAAATGAACACCAGCCAATTGCTCTCCATGCTTTTTTATTATTGTTCTTTATAAAATCCATTTTAAAGAAATATTGTAGAGCCTTATCATATTGCTCCATGGAGGTATAACACATACCGATATAAAATAGAGTAGAGAGATTCTCGGGTTGCACTTTTTCTACTGCTTGATAATAATAGAGGGCTTTGTCATACTGCTCTGTTGCTCTATAGCAAATAGCCAAATGGCTATTAGTCCATATATTATCTGCTTTAATCATATCTGCTTTAATATATGCAGTAATAGCTTGGTCGTATTGCTTTAATTTTTGGTGGCAATAACCCTTTTTTTGGAATAAGTCAAAAGAGAAATCATTCGTCTCTTTTAAGACTTCATATATTTCTATAGCTCTATCATAATGCTCGTTCTTCAAGAAAAAATCTGCTATTTGGAATAAATAGGTAGAGTTTTTCTTTAGAAAATTAAACTGAGGTAGCTCTTGAAACTTTAGGGTTTCACTAAAAATACTTTTAAAATCTCTATGATCTCTATATAATTTGTAAAAGCGATATAAATCGTGAATATATTGATTTGAAATAATTTGTGGTTTTTTAGATAACTCTTTTAGGTGCATTGATTTTTGTTCATCTTCCAATCCTCCCATTTGTTGTTCGGTAAGTTGTGATAACATTAAGTCTCTTTGCATTTTTGGGAAATGTAAAAAGGTGAAACATAGTGAGTATTTATCACTATTACAGAACATACCCGAATTGAGAATGAGGTCAACAATAGATCCTTTATAATCTTTGCCTCCAAATTCATTATATACTGATGAATGATTCTTTTCAAAGGGGTAGAACCAATTTTGAATAGAATAAAAGAATGGATAACCTTTTAGCATGGAGAATGAACTCATATAGATATCGGCTCCTTCCATCTGTAGATTAGCCATCTCTTTCATCATCTTATCTGCTTCAGAGTTTTCAAAAGAGTTAGCCCAGTCTGGATTATGATCGTTTAACTCATCTTCTCCTTCTTCAAATCCAAATTTTAAATCTTTTAGAGAAGATGCATTTTTTATCATTCCAGGAATAATTTCTTCACGCATTCTTTTATCTATCTTTTCTGTTTCTTGTGCTTGTAACAGCTGAAGATAAATAGAGTTGATTAGATTTTCTACCTTAGGGTCTTCAAGTAAAAATGATATTTTAGCATTGAGCTCTGGGTAGTAGGAGAGTCTTTCGTTTTGAAGATGAATAATCATAACCAATCCAACTAATGCTCGTGGACTAGCAAAAATAGATTGCTTATTGTAAGCATCAATTAGCCAAGAAACTTTTTTGGCATCAAAGTATTGGATAGAGGCTAGAGTGACTGCACTTATAAATAAGGATAGATCTGATTCTATAAGCAAATTTGACTCTAAGAAACTCGATGCTTCTTCTTTGTCGGCAACTGACCATGTGTCAGAGAGCCAAGCTTTCAAAAATAAATCAGAAAGTGCTTTTTCATGTCTTGCTAAAACTGTATTCAGCTTTTCCTCATCATTAATTAAGTCGCCCACTGCTAGTTCATCCTTAAATCCTTCTAGAGTTTTCAATAACCCCAAATAGGTAGAGCTGTTTATTTTATCAGATTCTTCTCTTCTTTTTCTGTGGTAAGTATTGGAAGAAACCTTATCTAATTCTTTACAAAATACTTTGTCTGTATATTCAAGGGTGTCTTTAACTAGCTTATTATAAAGTGTATAGCGTTGTGGGTCTTGTGCCCCTTCCAACATATATTGCAACATGTATTGGTAGGGCATCTTTATATTGTTAAGTTCATCTTTTGGTGCCTCCCAAAAGGTGGACTCTAGTTCAGAAATAGCATCTTTTAGCCTCTTTTGTTGTAAAAGAGTATTGATATAGGTGTATTGCTTATTTAAAAATTTCTCATCCATTATTTTACTTCCTTTGTTTAGGGAAAATATTAAGAGGTTGTTTTCATCTTCTGTATTTATACTACTATCTAAACTGCAAAAATAATGCCAAAAATAAGAATCTATTTTTATTAAGTATTAGATAGTGTGCATAAATGTAATTAAAAAAGGAGAGGACTGCCCATATTTTTATTTTTTACTTTTCTAAATAAATGAAAAAAACAGACTGTGAAGTGGCTTGATACAATAAAAGCTGGTTTGAGCCAGCTTTTATTGTGTTTTTTAAAGAGTTTAGAATATACTGACTTCTGTTTTAGTAGTGAGCATTTCTAAGGCTTTCATTCCCATAACAGAGTTCCCTTTTTTATTCAATCTTGGACTCCATACGGCTACAGAATATCTTCTAGGGCAAATGGCTGCTATGCCTCCACCTACACCACTTTTACCTGGTAGCCCAACAGTGAAAGAGAATTCTCCAGCTTCGTCGTAAAAGCCACAAGTTTGCATAATAGCATTGATACGTTTTACTTGAGAGCTTGTGAGCTTTGTCTCTTCAAACTGAAAAGGCTGTGTATGGTCTGAGAAGGGAAGGAATGCTGTTGCTAGCTGTTCGCAATTCATAGTTAGCGAACATTGCCTAAAGTAAAAGCGAAGGACGCGTTCTATGTCGTTCTCTATATTGCCATAGTACTTTAGCATATTTGCAATCGCTGCATTTAAGAATCCGTTTTCTCTTTCTGATACAGCCATACTTTCATTGTATGTAATGTCTTTTGTGTGGCATAGTGCTTGAACAAATTTCAGGAATTGTTCTTCGGGGTACTCTAGCTCTGTGAGTAGAATATCTGCTACAACAAGTGCCCCTGCATTAATGAGAGGATTGCGAGGAATTCCTCTTTCCAATTCTAATTGAATGACAGAGTTGAATGCACTACCTGATGGTTCTACACCTACTCTTTTCCATAGCTTTTCTCCTCTAAGATGAAAGGCCATTGCTAAAGAAAAAACTTTTGCTATACTTTGAATAGCAAATGGTGTATTGCTATCTCCAATATGGAAGGTTTCACCTTCCATCGTCTTTAAGCAGATACCATACTGGTTCGGATCTACTTTGGTTAGTTCAGGTATGTATGAGGCAGGCTCACCAATGTGGGAAAATTGCTGCGTCTCTTGATAAATCTCTTCAAGAATCTGTTGATACCCCATGATTTTTTATATAGTTTAAGGTTTAAAAAGCAACCTGTAATTGAGTCAATATTGAAGATGTATTCTTTTGTACATGACAGTCGTTGTACACATATTGTACTTGAATTCTACATTTTGGATAGAACCAATATTGAAATCCTGCAATATAATTATTTTGTATTTCTCCGGGCGCTATGCCTTTGAAGCTTGTTAAATCATCCATTTTTTCTTTATCGGAAACTCCATCAAACTGTCTAGTATTGAAGTAGTCGTATGAGGTTACAATATCAAATTTATTATTTAGGTGAAAGATGGCTGTAGCATAACATCCTTTGCTTTTCGCTCCATTATCGTTACCTGCTAAGTATTCTGATGTAAGGTCTAGTAGGTCAGATTTATATTTAGCACTGATTGCCCAACGGTTACGTTTGTAGTTCTCTCCTTCTGTAATTCCTAGAGGAGTGTAGTCTGCTATGGCATTACCTCTTCCTAAGATGAAAGAACCACCTAATTTAAAGTTGTCACCAAGATTGAAGTTTAATCTTCCTACGAAATCTTTTTGGCTGTTTCTGTCAGATTTATTATATCCTTGTCCATTCATTATGGCTAGAGTGTAATCGAATAATCCATATAAGAAGTCGCCATATACCATAAATCCTAGATCGCGGCCTGTATTTTTATAGTTCATTACGTCACTACCGTCTGTACCTACTAGGTAGCGCATTGCTTGTGAACCTCCATTTATAAGGTCTATTGCGGCAGAAGATAGTTGGTTCTCAAAGGTATAGGGAGTCTTAAACTGTCCAAACTTTGCTTTGAAGTAAGGGCAGAAAACATAATCCGTGTAGTATTCTAGTGCAGTTCCATTTTTTGGATCTAGTGTAACACTAGCACTCCAACGATCTGTTATTTGTCCATTGATGGTTAGAGATACACGTTTCATGTCGAACGTATTTTGGTTATTATACTGGTGCTCGTAAGTATAACCAGCTTGGGCATATCCAGAGAATGTTAATCTTTCTCCAAGAGTGTTTACCACTTCTCCAAAGTTTACTTGAGCAGAAGCACCTAAACAAAATAGTAGACTCAGGCTTGCTGTGAGTAGTCGTTTCATCATTGTTTTTGAGTTTAATAAATTTACATTTTAAATGTACATCTTTTAAACAAAAAAGGCAACTCTTTAAAGAGTTGCCTTACATTTATTTTATGTTTTGGATCTTATTTCTCAATTGCAGCGATACCAGGAAGAGTTTTTCCTTCGATAGCTTCAAGAAGAGCACCACCACCTGTAGAAACGTATGAAACGCCATTAGCTAGGCCAAATTTGTTAACAGCAGCTACAGAGTCTCCACCACCTACTAGTGAGAAGGCACCATTTTTTGTTGCTTCAACAATAGCTTCACCTACAGTTTTAGTACCGTGTGTAAAGTTTTCAAATTCAAATACACCTGTAGGACCATTCCAAAGGATTGTTTTTGATTCTTTGATTACTTTAGCAAATAGTTCTTCTGTTTTAGGACCTATATCAAGACCTTCCCATCCATCAGGTATTTCGTTAACGTTAACGAATTTAGTGTTGGCATCGTTAGAGAAGTCATCAGCAATTTTAGCATCAACAGCAAGAACAAGGTTTACACCATTTTCTTTTGCTTTTTTGATAAGGCTAAGAGCTAGATCAATTTTATCTTCTTCGCAGATTGAATTACCGATTTTACCACCTTGAGCTTTGGTGAAAGTATAAGTCATACCACCAGCGATGATCAAGTTGTCTACTTTTGTAAGTAGGTTTTCGATGATTTCAATTTTTGAAGATACTTTTGAACCACCCATGATAGCTGTAAATGGTCTTTTAATATCTTTCATTACTTTGTTAACCGCAGCAACTTCTTTTTCCATCAATAGACCAAACATTTTGTGGTCTGCATCAAAAGAGTCTGCCATTAATGCAGTTGAAGCATGTGCACGGTGAGCTGTACCAAATGCATCATTTACATAGCAATCAGCGTATGAAGCTAATTTCTTTGCAAATTCTTTTTGGCTTGCTTTGATTGCTTTCTTAGCAGCAGCTTTTTCTTCGTCTGTTGCATCATCAGCTAGTCCGTAAGGTTTACCTTGTTCTTCACCATAGAAACGTAAGTTTTCTATAACAAGAACTTCGCCAGGTTGTAGAGCAGCAGCTTTTTCTTCTGCTTCTTTACCCATACAATCATTAGCAAATTGCACTTCTACACCTAGAAGCTCTGAAAGGTGTTTAAGAATATGTTTTAAAGAGAATTTGTCAGATGGTCCTTTTGGACGACCTAGGTGAGAACCAATAATGATACTGCCACCACCAGCTAAAATTTTCTTTAATGTTGGAAGTGCTGCACGCATACGTGTGTCATCTGTGATGTTGAAGTTTTCATCCAATGGCACATTAAAATCTACTCTAACAAATGCTTTCTTACCAGCAAAGTTGAACTTTTCGATTGATTGCATAATACTCTATTAAAATTATTAATATCTAAAGTTAATTTGTTTCGTTGTTTGTAACTCTACAAAGTTAGTATATATTTCTTTTTTTCCTTAATTATTAGGTCTGAATCTATGCTCCTCTTTATGATTTAGTGCTTGCTTTGTGTTTCTTTATAAAATATTTGCAGTAGAGTTTCAATCCGCACTCTTCACATTTAGGTTTGCGTGCTTGGCATACATATCTGCCATGAAGTATAAGCCAATGATGTGCTGTAGCTATATATTGGGAAGGTATGTTTTTTACTAATTCCTTTTCGGTTTCGAGGGGTGTTTTTGAGTTATTGGTTAGTCCTATTCTATTGGATACTCTAAAAACATGGGTATCTACAGCCATTGCCGGTTTATCGTACACCACAGAGCGTATCACATTAGCTGTTTTTCTTCCCACTCCTGGTAGCTGAGTGAGGTCCTTCATTTCTTCGGGAACATCACTATCAAATTTTTCTACTAGCATCTTAGCCATTCCTACCAAATGTTTAGCTTTGTTATTGGGAAACGATATGCTTTTTATATACTCGAAAACAACTTCGGGTGTAGTATTGGCTAAAGATTCAGGAGTTGGGAAGTCTAAAAACAGTGCTGGAGTAACCATATTTACTCTTTTGTCTGTACATTGAGCCGATAAGATTACAGCAATTAATAGTTCATAGGGGTTTGTATAATGTAATTCAGTTTCTGCCACGGGCATATTTTCTAGAAACCAATTAATTACATTTGTATATCTCTCTTTTTTTGTCATTATTCTAAACTTTAATGGATGAAAATCTTAAAATCAAAAATAGACTATTTATTAGAGTTATTCAATTTTCATTTT
>NZ_DYYK01000148.1:0-3832 GCF_020741705.1 Bacteroides coprosuis | reverse complement strand
TATAGATTATGGTGAAACTAGAATGGGACTAGGTATATGGAGTTATTTAACAGGATATGAAGATCCTCGTATATCTAAATACTTTACCAAAGGAACTTTTTTTGATGAAGCTCATTATTTAGCTGTAGCGCCTACTAATAGTAGGAGTAAAGAGATGGGGAAAAATACACCTGAATTTGCATCTAAACCAAATGTTTATGAAGGTTCTCCACTCTACTGGATGCGTGCATCGGAAGTATTGTTTCTAAAAGCTGAAGCAGCATTATTTGGATTAATTTCAGAAAATCCCAAACAGCTATATGAAGAAGGTGTGACTATGTCTTTTGAAGAAAATGGAGTAAAGGGTGTAGAACAATATCTAAAATCTAAATCAAGACCTACAGATATTGATATGTCAAATTATCATTATGGTTACTACTCTGCCAAAATTTCCGAAAAGAATACATCACCTAACTGGAATGATATGAATCAGGCTTCTAACCTTAGCCAAAAAGAACAACAATTTCAGAAAATAATGACTCAGAAATACTTAGCATTATATCCGAATGCTGTTGAAGCTTGGACAGAGTATCGTAGAACAGGCTATCCTTTTATACTACCACCTGAAGACAGAGAAGCTCCTAAACGAATTGGTTGCACAGAGTGTCTTGCACCAGAACGTTTTAGATATTCACCAAGCGAATACAGTAATAATCCTAATATGAATGAAATTCCATCTCTGTTAGGTGGAGAAGATACAGGTGCTACTAAAATGTGGTGGGTTCGTGAAGACAGACCATCTCAACGCTAATTTTAAGAAAATAAAGACAATGAAATCAAATATAAAAACGCTTATACATATAATACCTTTTGTATTGACAATGGTATTCTTACCCCAAGCTTGTAGTAAGTGGACAGACACTGAACGAGATATTTTGGAGAACCAAGAAGGTTTAAAAAGACGTATTCCATACTTAGAGGCAGAATCGATGGAAGATCTTACCTTAGACTTACAAGAGTATTTTAAAAATATTAAAGAATATAGAGAAACTCGCCATGTCAAAGGATTCGGATGGTTTGGTAACTGGACAGGTAAGGGGGACAATCCTCAAAACTACCTCAAAGCACTACCAGATAGTGTTGACTTTGTTTCTTTGTGGGGATGTAGAGGAAATTTAACTCCTGAGCAAAAAAAGGATCTTAAATTCTTTCAAGAAGTAAAAAGTGGGAAAGCTATACTCTGCTGGATTATTCAGGACTTAGGAGATCAATTAACACCTATAGGGAGAGATGCTCTTGACTATTGGGTTGAAGAAAAAGGTAAAGGAGTTTTCGAAGATGGAGTTAGAGCTTATGCAAGTGCTATTTGTGACTCGATCGAAAAGTATAACTTAGATGGTTTTGATATTGATTACGAACCAGGGTACGGTCATTCAGGAACTCTAGCCAGTGGTCAAGAAATATCTCCTAATGGAAATAGAAATATGCAAATTTTCATTGAAACATTAAGTGAAAGACTCCGTCCTGCAGGACGTATGCTTGTTATGGATGGACAACCAGACCTTCTCTCTAATGAAACTTCAAAACTTGTAGACCATTATATTTATCAAGCTTATTGGGAAAGTAGAACTAGTTATGTTTTAAGTAAAATTAATCATCCACACCTATCAGATTGGGAAGAAAAAACAATTATTACTGTGGAGTTTGAACAAACTTGGAAAACAGGTGGTATTACTCATTATAGAAGTACAGTGAGACCTGAATTAAATAGAGAACCAGGAACACAAATATTAGATTATGCAACTTTAAATCTTCCAAGTGGTAAACGAATTGGTGGTATTGGTACTTTCCATATGGAATATGATTACGCAAATATCAACCGTGAAGAAGCTGAAAACAGACCATACCATTGGCTGCGCAAAGCTTTATACTTTGGAAATCAAGTTTATCCTATTGAAAAATAACAAGTGTATAAAATGAAAAAAATTATATTATCATGTCTTAGCTTATTCATTCTTTTTACAGGATGTCAAAATGAGCTATATAAAGATGCCTTAGAAGATCATAAAAGCGATCAAGGTGTTTATTTAAAGAGTAATGACTTATTGCAAAGCTTTGTTGCTGAAGGTCAAGACACATATATTAATGATGTCATTGTTAATTTAGCACGTAAAACGAATAATAAAGTAAGTGTCGATATTCAAGCTGGAAGTCAAGATCAATTAGATGCATATAATGAAAAAAACAGGACTAACTATCCTCTTCTTCCTTCTGAAATGTACGAGATTAATGATCAGTTAACTTTTGAATCAGGATATACTAGTCAAATTCTTCCTATTAAAATAAAAGACTTAGCATTTAATGGAAATAGTACTTATGCTCTGCCTATCAAAATAAAAGGGGATTGCACAAATATAATACCAGGCCAAGATGAAACCATTCTAGTTCTAGAGCAAAAAATAATTACGAAATGCTTAAGAATGAATGGATCTGGTTCTGAAGACGAGAACATGTTCCCTAATGACTTTAAAGTTGATCAGTGGACCATGGAGGTTATGATAAATAGAAATAACTATCGTTCTAATAACCGATCTATATGTGGAACTAAATTGGCGAAAAACTCATCTAACAATGATGAAATCTACCCTCGTTTTGGTGACGTCACTATTGAACCTAACCAATTACAAATAAAGACAGGTAATTCTCAAATAGATGTTCCTAAAGATAAGTTTGAAGCGAAACCTAATGAATGGTATATGATTTCATTTGTCTATGATGGTCATAAACACTATGTATATATTAATGGAGAATTAGTTGCAGATCGTGAAATAAGAGAAGGTGCATATGGTTTAGTTGGATTCTGGCTTGGTGGTTTAAATGAACTTGTACGAGAAGTTCGTTTCTGGAAAGCAGCTAGAACACATAAACAAATTCGTGACAATGTATGGAAAACGATACATCCAGATTCTGATGATTTATTATTATACTATCCAGGTAATGGAAAAAAATATGATCATGAAAGCAAACAAATCACAGAAGATGAATCTATGATTTGGGACTGGAGTAAAAATGAAAATCACTTAAAACTACCTAGTGGTGCCATTTTTGATAATAATAATGGTGAATATTTCGTTTTCCCACCTCAAGTATAAGTTTTTTACTTTAACCGAATAAAGTAAAGAGATAAAATAATAAAGCCTGAATAATCAATTGGTTATTCAGGCTTTTATTATTCTATCATTTTGTTGAGAAATTCAATCCTTTTTACTTTCTTACATTTCATATGTAATAACATCCAACGTCATGAAGAAAATAAATTTATTTATAGGAATTTGCATACTAGGCACTTCACTAGTTTTAGGGTCGTGTAAGCAAAAACAAATGATTCAATATAGAGATATCGAAGCTGATAAAGTTGAATTACTGAATCAAAGGATTGTAGAAAAGAACATAAAATCAATTGAAGAGATTGCACAATTATATAGACCCAAAGATTCCGATGCTGAAGGGAATTATTCTTATGAAGTTATTACTTCTGAAAAGAATAAATATCAATTAATTACCATAAAAGAAGAAGGTCTGAATGATGACTCTCTCTATGGCATATTAACCGTTATTACTCTTGAAGAAACAGGACTAAATACATGGAATGCTATCAGCATAAAAGAGGCCTATAAGTGTTGGCCAAATAGAGGACATCAAGAATGGGGACCCGAATTCTGTAATTAAAATAACAGTCTATACCCAATTAAATGACACTGTATCACTAAGTGTGTAAGTTAAAATAGCTTGGGTTGGATTATCTTTATAATCTGACCCTTTCTTTGTAAATAATTAGGAACTGATTTAAAAT
>NZ_DYYK01000147.1:0-12836 GCF_020741705.1 Bacteroides coprosuis | reverse complement strand
TTAACGCTAAACTAAAAGCCTTTAGGACTCAACTAAGAGGGGTTACAGATATTAGTTTCTTTCTATTTAGGGTTACTAAATTATTTGCTTAATAAGTTATCCCCCAAGTTTTGCAGGTGATCCCTTACCTCTCTCTATCACAACCAATTTTTAAAGCAAGTACTATCCTTTTTGATATTTTAAAAGCTGGTAAGGAATTAATAAATAGAGAATTTACTAAAGTGCATATTCGTTATAAACCTTAGCATTTACTTATCTTAGAGGGCAAAACACACAATCAACATGAAAAAGATTTTTTACCTATTAACTATTCTATTATTATCTACTAATTTGAATGCCCAAATTAGTGTTATTGAAAAAGGAAAACCGAAAGGACGAATTATTATTAACCAATCTGAGCCCATCAACCAAGAGGCCGCAAATTTACTTAACCACTTTTTAAAGGAAATATCAGGAACAGAACTTAGTATCGTGTCTGAATCTACAAAGATTAAAAAAGGGGACATCTTAATTGGATTAAAAACTCCTGAGAATTCCGATTTGATTAAAGATATCACTGAAGATGGTTTTCTTATTCAATCCAACTCCAACAACCTATCAATTATAGGTGATCAAGGTAAAGGAGCTCTTTACGGAGTAGTTTCTCTATTAGAAGACTATCAAGGTATTCGCTATTTAAAAGAACAGGCTTATACCCTTACTCCATCATCAGATGTTTCTTTCCCCGAAAATATTATTCAACTAGAGAATCCTTCTTTTAAGTACAGACAAACTCAAGCATATAGTACACATACTGATCCTATTTATAAAATATGGCACAGACTAGAAGAACCTCAAGAAGAGTTTGCTGCTGGCTACTGGGTTCATACCTTTAACAAACTATTACCTGCTGCAGAATATGGCGAAGAGCACCCTGAGTATTATGCTTTTTTGAATGGTCAAAGACATCCAGGTACTGTTAGTCAATGGTGTTTAACTAATGATGAAGTATTTGATATCGTAGTAAACCGTATTGACTCTATATTCAAAGCAAACCCTGATAAACACATCATTTCTGTTAGCCAAAATGATAGTCAGATTTACTGTCAATGTGAAAAATGCAAGGCTATCATCGATAAAGAAGGAACACCTGCTGGTCCTATCATTTACTTTTTGA
Source organism: Bacteroides coprosuis (assembly GCF_020741705.1). Classification (NCBI taxonomy): domain Bacteria; kingdom Pseudomonadati; phylum Bacteroidota; class Bacteroidia; order Bacteroidales; family Bacteroidaceae; genus Bacteroides; species Bacteroides coprosuis. The sequence continues at coordinate 11,680 of NZ_DYYK01000147.1, read as the reverse complement.
ATAAGTTAGCTCAAAAATATCCAGACAAAGAATTTTCTACCTTAGCCTATCTCTTTTCTGTACCCGCTCCAAAACACATCAAACCATTGCCTAATGTAAACATTATGCTATGTGACATTGATGCTTATAGAGAGGTTACATTAACAGAGAATCCTTCTGGTCAAGAGTTTGTAAAAGAGATGGAGGCATGGTCTAAAATTACAAATAACATCTACGTATGGGATTATGGTATCAACTTTGATAATTATGTAGCGCCCTTCCCTAACTTCCATATCTTACAACCCAATATGAAGCTTTTCAAAAAAAATGGTGCGACAAGACATTTCTCACAAATTGCAGGCTCAAAAGGTGGAGATTTTTCAGAGTTGAGAAGCTATATTGTAAGTAAGCTTTTATGGAATGTAAATGCTGATGTGGAATCCATAATGAAGGGATTTTTAAAAGACTTTTATGGCGAAGCTGCAGCTCCATATATTTATGATTATATCAAACTAAGAGAAGGTGCTTTACTAGGTAGTCAGATACCTTTGTGGATCTACGATACTCCTGTTACACATAAAGAGGGTATGTTAAATGATCAGCTGATGAGAAGATATAATCAGTTGTTTGACAAAGCTGAAGATGCTGTGAAAAATGATCCTATCTATTTAGCCCGAGTAAGAGAAGAAAGACTTCCTCTTCAATATTCTGAATTAGAAATCATCAGAACAAGAAACGATATTGACAAATCTAATCTAGGCGAAAAAGTAGAACTATTCAGAAATAGAGCAGCAGAATATGGTGTAGTGAGCTTAAATGAGCGTAGAAATTTTATTGAAGACTATTGTAAACAATATATCGAAAGAAATTTACCTGCAACAAAACAAAGCCTAGCATTAGGTGCAGATATCCTATTTGTAGATGCACCCAATAAGCCCTACGATGAAATGAAAGTAGCACTTACCGACGGACTATACGGTGGCGCTACATTTAATGATGGCTGGGTAGGCTGGGAAGGTAGAGATGGGGAATTCATTATCGACCTTGGAGAAACAAAGGATATTCAATCGGTTGAAACTGATTTCTTGCACAAACTAGGTTCTTGGGTATTATTACCTAAAAACATACAAGTTTCTACATCAATTGACAACAAGAAATACACAGAAATGGGATCTATAGAGATACCTGAAGACAAAGATATTGAAGTGAAATTTGTAACTTTTCCTATCCGTAGCAATCAAAAAGTGACTGCGAGATACATCCGTATAAAAGTAGGCACTATCGGGTTATGCCCTACTTGGCACTACGGTGTAGGACATCCTGCTTGGTTCTTCATAGATGAAGTCAATGTATATTAAGAAACTAAAACGGAAGGACTATCTCTAAATGAGGTAGTCCTTTTTTTATATCTATCTCCCACTTGAGTTTAATTCAACAAACTAATTTATAGGAATTTCATTTTACAAAATTTGAATAAAAATACATTTTCAGAAAGAGGTTTTACATGACTTAGTTATAAGTGCGCTCGATCAGGGTAAAAAGACTAACATGTCGGTGTCATGTCATGACGATGTCGGTGTTAAAACTTTATGACTCTTTTTTTATTAAAATACATGTATAAACATCCTTTTAGTATCTTATAGATATTCATCTCAATATTACGTTATAAATCTCATTTTACCACAAGTAGCAAAACCTCTTATAGGCTTCTTCACTTAAAGGATACTTTTGTATCTTTATCTTCCATCTAGCCGAATATATACATGAACCTTCTAAGTAACAAGATAAAAGAAATGACAAAGGTTACTGATGATGAGTTACAACTTATTCTCAGTAAATTTAAATCTGCCCGTTTCAAAAAAAATGAATTTCTCATTTTTTCAGAACAAGAGCAAAATCAAAAGATGTTTTTTGTGCGACAAGGCTGTTTAAGAATATTCTTTGTCAATAAAGAAGGCATTGAATCTACCCGACACCTCATTTTTGAAAATCATTTCGCTACTACTCTAACCAACTTCATCACTGACTTACCTAGCTTGGAATATATCCAAGCATTAGAAAATTGTGATGTCAATTATATTCTCAAAAAAGATTTCTTTGGGTTGTTAGAAACTATTCCTTGTTGGGAAATATTTTATAGAAAGTACTTAGAATATGCGTATGTAACCAACACTAGCCGACTAGAGTCTTTCATTACGTTATCTGCTCTAGAGCGATACAAATTACTGCTCAACCAAAATCCTGTTATTGTACGTAGGTTATCCAATAAAATTGTGGCCTCTTACCTCAGCATATCACAAGAAACATTGAGCCGTCTGAAATCAAAGCTATAAGTAGATCAAGTACTATTTTGACAAATGTCAATGATTTAGAGTTTTCATACTTCTAATTTTGCAATCACCAACAAATTGAAAGATGAAACAAATTAAAAATCATATAGATAGACTCAAGAGATTAAAACAAGAAGAGCTAATTCAACTGCTCTTTATCACTCTGTTTTATACGATACAAATATTATTTATAGCTCTAGTTATCCCTCAAAAAACCATTTTGTTACCACAAATAAATTCCACTTTTGTACTGATCACTCTATATCTACTTTGTGCTATTATAGGGACCCAAATGCACCAATTAAAAGACCATATTACATTACTTTTTACTCTTTATTGCGGCATAAGTATAGGTACTATATTAACAACAAAACCTTATGAATTTTTAGAAATGGGAGCATTAAGTGGTGCACTCAGTGGTGCAATATTATACAGTTTAAAGCATCAAGTACATCGGTTTATTTATACTCGGAAACTAGCTTATCACTTACTTATGAAGACTTATAGAGCTAGTTTTGCTCTTTCGGTCATTGCTGTTCTAATATTCTTAACCATACAAGCAGAAACAAGGCAACTTTATCTTATAGTAATAATAGCTCTATTGAGTCTTGCAATTCAATTCAATCATAAAATATCAAATCTTATTCATAAAAAACAAACAAAATGAAACAAGTAATATGCTCCATAGAAACAGGAATTAAAGAATTACAAAAAGGTAATTTTCTCATCGTAGTAGATGATAAAAACAGAGAAAATGAAGGAGATTTAATTATTGCTGCAGAAATGATAACTACTGAGAAAGTTAATTTCATGGAACAAAAAGCCAGAGGATTAATTTGTACTCCTATGACAAAAACAAGGTGTCAAGAGCTGCAACTGCCTATGATGACTTACAGCAATACATCTGAACAGGAAACACCCTTTACCATCTCTATTGACTACAAAAAAAGAGGATGTACAACAGGTATATCTGCCTATGATAGGGCTCAAACTATATTAGCACTCACCAAGCACGATACCATGCCCGAAGACTTTGGTAGGCCTGGTCATGTTTTTCCCTTAAGAGCTAAAGCAAACGGAGTATTGGAAAGAGCAGGACATACAGAGGCTGTAGTTGATCTGATGAAATTAGCAAAACTGAAACCAATAGGTGTACTTATAGAAATAAAAAATGAAGATGGCTCCATGTCTAGGATGCCCGATTTAATAAAATTTGCTGATAAGTATGATTTTAAAATAATATCTATCGCCGATTTAATAACTTACAGGAATAAATACAAAGATTCCCTTATAACACAATTAGAATGACTTTTTATCAATTATATAAAAAATTAAAACCTTACGTCCGACCTTATCGTTGGATTATTGGTATCACACTATTTTTCACAGCATTGGGATCTTTCGTAGGACAAGTCAATGCATTCATTATGAAGTACACGGTAGATGGTATAAGCGATTACATCACTCACCAAGAAACAGTACGCAACGGATTTTTGCTATTACTCTTTGTAGGAACAGCTTTCATTGGCAAAGAGCTAATCCATGTATTTATACAGATTGGTCAAAAGTTTTATGGCGAAAAGCTAAGAATTTTTATTTCTAAGGACTTAGCACAAACGATTATCAATAAAATTTTAACGTATAATGTCTCCTTCTTTACTAGTGACGACAATCAATCAGGCAAACTGCAAACTCGTATTGATAAAGGGGTAGATAGCTTAACCCGACTTGTACAAAACTTTTTTATTGATATATTACCTCTCTTTGCCACTGCTTTAGTTGCCTTGTTAATGATGTTTTACTCCAACTGGATCATAGGAGTTATCGGTCTATGCGTTATTCCCATTTACTTTTATGCAAGCACAAAGCAAGCGCAAAGACTGAAAGGATCTCGTCAATACATCAAAAAGTTTAGAGAAGAAAAGAGTCATGGTATTATCACTATTTTAGAGTCGATCTTAGTCATAAAATCTTTTGTAAGAGAAGATATAGAGGAAGAAAAGCAACTTCAGCTTCAAAATAATCTAACTTTTGCTCAAATTAGTATTCGCAAAATAAGAACTCTTTTTGAGGCCTCTAAAGACATCATAGAACAACTCGGACTGACTCTCATTATTCTTATTACCACCTATTTCATTATCAATGGGCAAATGACTATTGGAGCAATCATGTTTAACATCATGCTTTTCAATAATGTAGCTGCTCCAATTAGACAATTTCATCGTATCTATGGAGAGATGCACGATGCTTTAATCTATTCTGAAAGTTACTTCGAGATATTAGAAGCCGACTCCCAGAAAGAACAATCGGGTAGTTATATCCCCGAAAAATTAAAAGGTAAATTTGAAATAAAGAACGTTAGCTTTACTTATCCAAATGGAACAGAAGCACTTAAGAATATCAATATAACAATTGAACCTCAAGAGATTACAGCTTTAGTTGGTCTATCAGGAGCAGGAAAGACGACGATAGTCAATCTTTTAGATCGTTTTTACGAACCTAGTTCAGGACAAATTTTATTAGATGGTGTTCCATTACAAGAGTACGATACTCACTTTTTAAGAGAAAATATAGGGCTTGTGTTACAAAAGAATCACATATTCAATGGTTCTATCGAAGAAAACATAAGATATGGCAACCCTACTGCTCCATTTGAAGAGGTAATAGATGCTGCTAAAAAAGCACACATTCATGAGCAAATTATGGAGATGCCGGATAAGTATAATACAAAAGCTCTTAATTTATCAGGAGGGCAGCAACAACGTATTGCTATAGCCAGATTATTTCTAAAAAATCCACCTATTATCTTTTTAGATGAACCCACAGCCAGCCTTGATGCTATTGCTACTGAGCAGATAAAAAACAGTATTGATGCTATTAAGCAAAACCGCACTGTGATTATAATTTCTCACAGCATATCTCAAATCATAGATTCCGACACCATTTATTCTATGAATAAAGGTCGAATAGCAGAATGTGGATCACATGAAGAAATTTATCAAATGGGAGGCACCTATTCTCAGATATTTGACTCTATGGTAAGAAGCCTCAATATTGAGAAAATATCACAAACTATCAAAAAATAATTGTATAGGATTCACGCATCTTTTATGTCTGAATCCTATCTCTTATCTTACTCCAAGCATGAGTGTCGAAAAGACAACTTTGACGCATGGTGTGATACATTTCTTTAAAACGGGAAAAAGGAATAACGAAACTTAAAATATTTTCCTCAAAATAAGGCCTAACAGAGGGATCAAAGAAACCGATAAAAGTTGAGCGTCCTTGCTTCTTATTTTCTAAAACAGCTCTAGTTACAACTGTACTACACCCAGAGCCGAATAAAGATTGCACTGCTGAATCGGAGTTGTTATCAAAATATGCCCAAGTTGCTAACCCCGATAAGATATCTGGAGTAACCAAAAATAACAATCCTTCAATAAGATCAAAAGAATCAATTAAATCTAACCGAGCAAAGTTAAGATAAGCTCCTTTAGCCTTAGGAACTTGCATTTTGTCAATAAAACTACATACCATTTCTGGTGTCTGTTTATATCGTTCTTTCAACGAAACGAACTGAGGAATATAATCATTCATCTCGGCAAATCCTGTGTAAAACTTCCCTCCCCCACAACCTATATTCGCTTCATTTAAACTAATAGGAATTCCATCTCTAACCAATTTCAGTCCTTTAAATAAACAACCATTTATTTTATCCGTTTCGGCAATAGCCTCAGCAGAGTACCAAAAAGCAATAGGCAACTCAGCTCTTTCTGAAAAGGCCTCTTTATAGTTTAATATGAAACTCTTAATATCCATAACTCATTCCTCCTTATCCTAAGATATTAATTATCTTTGATACGAAGAAAAATTAAATATGAAAACTAAATTAGACGAATACGTCGGGTATAATATTTTTGTTGTTGCCAGCCTGCTGAAAAGGCAAATCTTTAGAATATTATCCAAACAAAATATTAATATCACGCCTGATCAATGGATTGTACTCAGCTATATTTGGGAAAACGATGGTCAAACAATTAGCGAGTTAGTTAAAAACTCTAATAAAGATTTTGCTAATGTCACTCGGATTATTAATAAGCTAGTAAAGTTGGGGTATGTTATTAAAGAACATAGCAAAGAAGATGGACGTAGTGTTATTGTGTACGCTACTAAGGAAGCGAGAATACTCGAAGAAAGATTAAATGACTGCTGGATGAAGTCTGTTAACATTTCTATGAAAGGGCTAAGTAAAGAAGAACAAGACTATCTACTCCTCTTACTTGATAGAATAAAAGTCAACTCTCTAGAATTTTTAGAAAAAGATGAAATTAACGAATAAAACAAGTTCTCACACTGAGGTATTGTTCTTTATTACGAAATAGTAAAGGGGGAAATTTCCCCCTTTACTATTTCTATCATTTTGAATAAGTTACTTCACACGGTTTTCCTGTTGAAGGATAATCTAAGTCAAAACTCACTTGAATTTGCCTCATCTCTGAAATCATTTCTGGTTTGACAAGGATGTTTTCAATTACAAAACAATCAGACTGTTCACATCGAACATCCAAACTTTGATGATGCTCTCCATGTCTTCCAATACCATAAGAATCTATCAATATCAATTGTGGATTGGCTTTCAATATTTCTTCTAAAATATCCATACTTAGAGAAGTATCAATATCGTTAAAATAAGCCTTAGAACCGTAATCATTTTGATTCAAATTATCGGTATAGAGTAAAAGAGCTTGTCCTTCCAAAGAGGGTAGTTTTTTAGCCTCATTGAGTGTAGGCATACCTTCTCTACAATCTAAAATAAATACGGGTAAATTGTAATTGTTTTCACTCGGAGTCTTAGAGTAACAATCTATATGTGTGCCAAAGTGCCCTCTAGCACCTATTTTATCTGCTTGTTTTTCGAGCCACTCATATGCTGGATGGCTTGAATCTAAATCTATATGTAATTTCATTTGTTTTTATTATAAAAATAATTGTATATAATACTCATGCTAAGTAAATACTCAGCATAAGCCTTTGATTGAACCTATTTTATACACAGATTAATTCACCAAAAGGCAGGATTATATGTCTTAATTAATTTTTTCATAACAAATGATTTGCAAATATAGATACATTTATACCTTCAATACAAGTAAATGCTTCAATGATTAACTACAGTTAGGTATTTAACCTATTCTATATAAAATATTTAGCAAAGACGTCGTACTTTTAAAAACAAATTAACTTTTAGTTTACGAAAAAAGGAGGAATAAAACTAGCGAATTTAATACTTTTTTATTATGTCATTTATTTTTGTTATATTTAGGACATAACCAACGTTTAACTTATGGAAATAGATATTGATAATAGAGTTACTCCAAAATATATTAATGAATTGGAGGAATGTGAAGTTTTTGTATTCGGTAGTAATTTACCAGGATTACATGTTGGAGGTGCAGCCAACGTAGCACACAATAAATGGGGAGCAGTATGGGGACAAGGAGTAGGTCTGCAAGGTCAAACTTATGCCATACCAACCATGCAAGGTGACATAGAAACGGTAGAACCCTACGTTAACGACTTCATAGAATTTGCAAAAAAGCACCAAGAATTAATATTTCTTGTTACACCTATTGGATGTGGCATAGCAGGATTTACACCCAAAGAGATAGCCCCACTATTTAGAGAAGCTACCTCTTTAGAAAATGTATACTTACCTCGTAGTTTTTGGGATATTCTAAATTAGAAATCCTTTTTATATAAAATACGTACAGCATTCAATACTGCCAATATAGTAACTCCGACATCTGCTATAACGGCTTCCCACATAGTAGCAATACCTAGTGCTCCCAATAGCAGTACAAAGAGTTTAATACTAAAGGCTAAAGCTATATTTTGGAATACTATTTTCCGAGTAGCTTTAGCTATTTTTATAGCCTTACTTATCTTTGAAGGCTGATCAGTTTGAATTACTACATCTGCAACCTCAATGGCTGCATCAGCCCCCATAGCGCCCATAGCAATACCTATATCACTTAGTGCCAAAGAAGGTGCATCATTAATTCCGTCGCCTACAAAACAAATCACGTTTTTAGGATTCTTTTTTAGATCTTCAACATAAGCTACTTTCTCTTGGGGAAGTAACCCTCCAATAGCCTTATCTATACCAATCTTATCTCCTACTTCTTGAGTAATAGCTGGATTATCTCCACTCAGCATAATAATGTTTTTTACACCACTTTGATGCAATGATAAAACAGCTTCTTCTGCATCTTCCTTAATTTTATCAGCAATATGAATAGCACCTAAGTATTGATTTCCTTTACTCACTAATATAGTTGTGCCTACTATCTCTTTCACCTTAGAATCATAGGACACCCCAAACTTATCTAATAGTTTATAATTTCCTACTAATAAAATATCTCCGTCTAGCTCACATTTCACACCATGTCCAGCCACCTCTTCGATATTTTCAATTCTATCTATGATTGCCTGATTGGCGTTATGATAAGCTAGTATCGCCTGAGCAATGGGATGGGAAGAGAAGCTTTCTACAGCAGATGTTATATCAAGAAAGCTTTGACGGTCTCCTTCTGCAAACACTTCTTGTACTTCAAACACACCTTCTGTCATTGTTCCTGTTTTATCTACTACCACCGTATTTACATGAGACATCTGATCAAGATAGTTGGCTCCTTTAAACAAGATACCTTTACGGGAAGCAGCTCCAATACCTCCAAAATAACCCAAAGGAATAGAGATAACTAAAGCACATGGACAAGAGATTACCAAAAAGACCAATGCTCTATATAACCATTCAGTAAACACATAATCGCTAACCAATAAAGCAGGAAGGAAGGCTAACACTACGGCTAACCCAAAAACAGCAGGAGTATACCAGCGAGCAAACTTCCGCATTAAAAGTTCTGTTTTTGCTTTACGTTCGGTAGCTTCTTGTACCATCTCTAGTATCTTGGACAATGCACTGTCCTTATATACTTTAGAAGACTCTATCTCTATAACTCCATCTAGGTTTATCATACCAGCTAAAACAGGCTCGCCCCTTCTTTTGGTTTGAGGGACACTCTCTCCTGTTAGAGCTACTGTATTAAAGCTAGCTTTATCCGAAAACAAAACACCATCTACTGGTAATTTATCTCCTACCCTTAACTGAATCCGATCTCCTATCTTTACTTCTTCTGAAGGAATTATATCTATACCTGTGGGTGTAATTCTTCTCGCTTCCTCTACTCGTACATCTAATAGAGATTCTATATTCTTAGTAGCTTTACCAACAGCCATAGATTGAAATAACTCTCCTATAGAATACAAAAGCATTACTGCAACAGCCTCAGGATATTCTCCTAGAGATAAGGCCCCAATAGTTGCAATTCCCATCAAAGAGAATTCATTGAAAAAATCTTTCTCGTGAATAACGGCTTCAACCGCTTCTCTTAAAACAGGAAAAGCTACGGGAATATAAGCTAGAATATAAAAAATAGGATAGACATAGGAAGGGAATGATGCTCCCCAAACAGTGTGCTCAAGAATCAACCCTAATACCAATAATACTGTACTAAAAATTATAGGAGCAAGTTCTTTTACATCTAAAGCCCCTGAGTGATTATGCTCATGAGAACAACCTGAACAAGAGATTTTATTTTGCTTGTTTTCGTTTTCACTATTTAAGGCATAGCTACGACTATGAATAGGTTCTGCTCCTTGATAGAAAGCAGAATTGTGGGTATCTATATCTTTTGACATATCTTTTACTTCTTAATATTATTCTCTATTAATCGATATATCAAAGATACAATATAGTTTATGCAACTAAGTTGCAAACTTAGTTATGCCGTTTGGAGCAATCAGAACAAATTCCTTTGAATACGAAGTTAGCACTCTCATAAGAAAAGCCTGAAGGTAAGCCGACTTTAGGTATGGCTATATTGTCTAAACAGAAGGTACGGTTACATTCTGTACAAGAAAAATGAACATGAGATTGAGGTACTGAACAGTCACACCCTCTCCTACACACAGAATATTTAATAGATCCAGAGCCATCATCTATGCTATGAATCAATAAGTTTTCATGAAAATGAGTTATTGTACGATATAGTGTGGATTTATCAACAGTATCTAGCCTGTTTTCCAAGTCTAGTAAGCTGAAAGCTTGATGTTCTTCCATAGACATCATTTCCCTTAGCACTAACAATCGAACTGCTGTAGGACGTATATTACGCTCTTTCAATCTTACTTCTAATTCTTTTGTTGACATCATTACTTTTTCTCCTTCTTGAGATTAACAATATTCAGAATGAACAGTTGAATTTATTAGGAATAAAAAACATATTCTACTTCTTTTGCAGCCACATATTTTTCTAGCAGATTTATAGAGTATTCAACTGCTTCTTGTAATCCTTCTATACCACTGTACCCATTAATGAGAATCAAAAGATTTTGAGTTTCAAGAGATATTTTAGTTCGTTCTTCATCACTAGTTGGAGTTCCTATTCCTCCTCTTGAGTCTCTATATACAGGAAGACCTTCAATATTTAATATACCTCTACCAATACCCTCGAATGGTTCATCTTTTTTCCCAACTCCTAATACGAGATGATTACCCTCAATATAATCCGCATCAAATCCACCCATAGAATATCCTGTTGCAATAGAAACCAAATTAACTAAATCAACAAGAGTATCTATTTGTAAAGACTGCCCTTTTAATATTCTACGGCGAAGAGCTTCTGCCGCTGGACGATAACGATTCGGATCTTTCTTACACTTTTTATATACAGTACGAGTAGCATCAATTGTTTTCAACTTTTTTATATCTGCTATTTCTAACGTTTTCTTAAGTTGATTACCAAATTCTTTAATTTCATCCCACAAAGATTCACAATAGGGAGTGTTTGAAACTCTTGCTGTTATTGCCGCTCCCTTAAACTCTGGAGCAACTTCTTTTAACTCTTGAGATACAGTTATATTAAATCGCATAATTATAATTCGTGTTTTAGCATAATACCCGTTATAATACGACCTGAATGAATTCCAAGTCTACGGGCAGAGAAAAACTCCTTGTGTCTTGTATATGTACAAATAGATGCACAACTAATCTTATTGGACATTACTCCTACCTGAAGCATCAATCTTTTATTGGCTTTCCACAAATCTATATGATATTTTTGAGAAATAGAATTAAATTGAGCAATAGACTCCATATCAAAGCCTGAATGAGCAAACTGTTCAACTACTTCATCTCCAACTTCAAAAGCTTTTACAGAAATACTCGGACCAATACAAGCAATTATGTCAGATACAGAAGACCCAAAAACTAAACTCATCGTGTTTATCGTTTTGCCTACTATATTCTT
>NZ_DYYK01000146.1:0-16148 GCF_020741705.1 Bacteroides coprosuis | reverse complement strand
TATGGATTCCATAGTATTCAGTTTCAGCTAACTATTGATACTATTATTTGTGGGGCGTAAAGGACTACAAAAAACAGAATATATTGTGTTAATTAACTTTGTTTAATATTTGATAGGGCTTTGGATTGGTTCATTTCGTATCTTCTTATACTCTAAGTAAGAATTAGATATATGCCTAAATGATTTATATAAAGGACATGACTTTTGTGAGGTCTTTTGAAAAAATAATAAGGCGGAAAGAGAATGGTGTGATTGTATATCATTAATATAGTATCTATAAAGTCTAAAGTAAGCCGAGTAGCAGACTTCAATTATTTCCCTCCCCCTCTTAACGCCGATAAGACAGCCCCTCTGACAGCGACATGAGTTCGTCTTGTCGGTGTCAGAGGGGTGGGATGCCTTTGAGCAAAATTGCTATATTCGTATTTTTATGAGCTACGCTCGCTCTAAGAGAGATGCTTATTGTAGCGGTTTCTTCTTTGGTCTAAATACTTTGCAGTTTCCAAGAACAAGCCGTTGGGCCTTGTTAATACGTAGGTGTGGTAATCTCTATCTAGTAGGGCATCGAGCCAGTCGTCAATATCTCTTACATATTTGATGATTACGTAAATAAAGTAAACTTCGTTGATAAACAGGCCATTGGGATGCTTCTCCATATACTCTTCTAAGCTGGATAGCTCAGGATTCTTATTTACTTTTAGGAAGGCATTTAAGTCACTTTTCCCTTTTTTGGAAAGTATTGTTTTTAGCTCAGACTTCAAGATGCTCTTTATATTAAAATCTTTGCATAATTTTCGAGTTTCTTCTAGAATTGATAATGTATTTTTTTGTGCAAAGTAATTAATATAGAAGTCTTCTAGTTGGCAAATAATGACAAGTTCTTCTCGTATCTTATCGATATTAATAGGTGATTGCTCTATGGATTTCTGATAGATATGGATTGAAAGATTAGTTAATTTATCCCATAACACTATGAAGAGTTCTTCACCCAAAAATTCAAATGAACTAGGGATGGGATTACCAGCATTTGAGTCGGTTTTGAAGAAGATATATCTTCCATATAGAAGATAGATAAGCTCACTATTTTCCTTTATAAAATCGAGCCAACCTTGAGGTGTTTCTAACGATTTAATATTTACGTAAAAAAGGGTTTCTAGTAGATTATCCTTTTCAGCCATTAAGCTATTTTGAACTTTGTCGTTGGCACGGATAGACTGTTTGCGTAAGCTATGGAGCTGCTTTAAAACTTGTTGATTGTCTGTTAGAGTACTAGCTAGTGTAGTTAGTGACTCTGGCCACAGGTAGGTGTAGTAAGTGGTTTCATCACTTTCTCTTTTTATATCACGAGCCAACTTAAGCATTTTTTTGACAACAGAAGTTTCATCCGTTGTGGCTGTTAAGGTAAATACATGTTCGTTGTAAATATGAATACCTTCTAAAAATTTATCTTCAAATTTGAGGACCATAGTGTTGGATGTTATTTCGAAATGGAATTTAGTTATTTCTTCTGATATAACACTTTATTTCATCAATTTGTTATGAACAAAAAAGTTGAGTTCCCTTCTCTAAATTAGAGATGGCTGGTATTTTACTTTAACTTATTCTATTCAAACTGAAAGAGATAAGTTTTGATGAGTTGGTTAATAATGAAATTAATGTTTATCTTAATCTTTCAAAGGGGGTTATATCTTATTGAATTGAAAAAGCTGTAACTCTATTAAAAATATATAGCAATGAGTAAGCATGAATATCAGATTATGATGTTGGGAGATTCTCTCATCGAGTGGGGAGATTGGTCTTTACTTTTGGATCGAAATGATGTGTTAAATGCCGGTAGAAGTGGTTATACTTCAGCAGAGGTAAAAGATTTCCTAAACCAAATTCTACAAGATAATGCAGTGAGATATTGTTTTATGATGTCGGGAATCAACGACTTGTTCCATGGCATTTCTGTTGATGATGTACTCTATAATCAACTTGATATGTTGCAAATGTTAAGAGCTCATCATATCAAACCCGTTGTATTGCTTACCCTCTATGTGCACAATGATGCCCAAATCAATACTCAAGTACAAGAATTGAATAAGAAGATGTTTGAACATTGTACGATCCATGGAATACCGACACTCAACTTAAACCACTTTTTGAGTGATGATTTGGGGCTAAAATCGGAATATACCGAAGATGGAGTGCATTTATCTTCACGAGCTTATTCTGTGTGGTCTAGAGTGATGCAAGAATATCTCGAGCAAACTTTGTAAGAACTACTTATCCTCTTTCTTTTTCTCTTAGTTCAATAACTTTAGATGTATATCCTATTCACGCTTAAAGGTGAGTAGGCAGCCGATATATTGCATTCCCTCTGTGAGTGAAATCAGATTTTCTAGGAAGAAATTGATCTTTACCTAATTGCCAATGAGAGAGCAGCAAAGCTGTTTCAACGAATTATTCTGTATGGGACTTGTCATAAAGGATTCACCGGAAGTCCACAATTTACCTTACCTTTGTATCATTCAAATAGGTAATTAAAGATTGTAATGGATAAAAATATACTACGTTTAGCAATCCCCAATATCATATCCAATATTACCGTTCCTTTACTGGGAATGATTGATATGTTTATTGTGGGGCATCTCAGTTCAGAATTATTTATTGGAGCTATAGCGATAGCGGTGATGATATTTAATTTGATGTACTGGAGCTTCTCCTTTTTACGAATGGGTACGAGTGGATTCACAGCTCAGGCTTATGGTGCCAAAAATCACAAAGAAGTAGTCAATATCTTACTTCGTTCTTTGTCTGTCGCTTTCATAGGAAGTGCTTTGATACTTATCTTTCAGTACTTTATACTTCAAGTAGCTTTGTTCTTTATTCAGGGTAGCCCTGAGGTGATGAATCTGGCATCGGAGTATTTTCAGATCTATGTTTGGGCTGCCCCTGCTGTTTTGGGGATGTATGCCTTTACAGGTTGGTTTGTGGGTTTGCAAGATGCCAAAACACCTATGTATGTGGCTATCTCTGTAAATATTATCAATATTGTATGTAGCTTATTCTTTGTGTTTGTCCTCAAGTGGGAGTTGAAAGGAGTCGCTTTGGGTTCAGCAATAGCACAGATATCGGGCTTCCTAATCTGCTTACTGGTAGCCCTCAGCAAATATAAAAACCTACGCCAGTATGTTGGTTGGGGATTTATTGAAAAACTATCCGACTTGAGTGCATTCTTTAAAGTAAATAGCAATATCTTTTTGAGAACACTGTGTATCATCATTGTGAGTACATTCTTTACCTCAGCCTCTGCCAAGTTTGGAGATACAACACTCGCAGTAAATAGCTTGATGATGCAACTCTTTATCTTGTTCTCTTATATGATGGATGGCTTTGCCTATGCAGCAGAGGCGCTGACGGGTAGATTTGTAGGAGAAAGAAATACGGAGTCTTTACGACTTTTAGTGAAGCGGCTTTTTGTGTGGGGCATTCGTTTAACAATGGGCTTTACTATCCTTTACCTTGTATTCTCCAAAGGAATTCTTGGATTGCTTACCGATAAAGAAAGTGTATTGCAGATGGCAGACGACTATATCGGTTGGGTACTATTGATACCGATAGCTGGTTTCTCAGCCTTTCTATGGGATGGCATATTCATTGGGATGACAGCTTCCAAGCAGATGCGCGACACTATGTTTATAGCGATGCTCTCGTTTTTTGCGATCTATTACGGTACGAAAGGGTTTCTTGCCAACGATGGCTTATGGTTTGCCTTTATCTTTTACTTAGCCATGAGGGGCGTAGTACAAGCTTTGATCTTCAGAAAGATTAAACATAGAGTGGGGTTGTAAAATAAGAAATGTGGTTTAGGTGTTGAAAAGGATACTTAAAATAAAAAAGCAGAGCCAGTTCAAAATAGAACTAGCTCTGCTTTTTTTGTTATAGAGAGTTTAGATTCTTCTATTCTAAACCTAAAGTCATTTTACAAATAGCAATTTCTTTTTGATCTCCTGTATTCTTACCATGAACATCTGATAGTTTGACGGCACGGTGATATGCTCCTTTTGGAGAACTCTTTACATTCGTTATTTTGATAACCATATTCAGAGGTTTGGCACCAACGTCGTTGCTAAAGAACGTACCTATGCCATAGGTGTCGTGCATCTTATTACCCACATATTCTTTGATGCGTTTTACCATATCAATATTCAGAGAATCGCTAAACACAATGGTTTTCGATTCTGGATCAATTCTATTTTCCTTGTAGAATTGTAGAGTCTTATTAATAAATTCAAAGGGGTCTCCACTATCCCAGCGTAACCCATCAAATAGTTTGGCTTGCTTTAAACTGAATGATTCGAAGAATGAATCGGTTGTGTAAGTATCTGTCAAAGTAATACCTAAGCTACCACCAAATACCTCTACCCATGCCTCAAGAGCTTTCATATTTGCAGCGCGATAGCCAAATAAAGCCCCATGATACATAAACCATTCGTGTGGCATAGTACCAATAGGAGTAGTATCGTGCTTCATAGCGAGGTAGATATTACTTGTTCCTTTAAAATACTCCTTAGAGTGCTCTTTTAGGCATTTTACAACTCTATCTTGTACTTCAAAAGAGAATCTTCTTCGGGTTCCAAACTCAGAGTAATCGGCTTTGATTTCTGCTAGATTTTTAGCCTTGGCAATAGCTCTTTCTTCTACATCATGAGGAATCGTATTGGTCATCTGGAAGTAAAGTTCTGAAATGATGGCCATCAAAGGCACTTCCCACAGTACAGTTCGGTACCAATATCCCTCTACAACCACCGATAATTCCCCCTCTTCATTTTGCGAGATGTTCACTTCGTTGGGATCATACTGATATCCCTCTAGAAAGTCGATGAATACAGGATCGAAAAAGTAACATTTTTTCTCTATGTAACGTTTCTCGTCTTTGGTCATTTTCAGATTTACCATGTGAGCTACTTCTGCTTTCATCTTCTCAGCAAATCCTTTCGGGAAATGATTATTGCCTCTATTTATGAATTCATATTTAACATACGACCATGGGTATAATCTCTGTATGGCATACATGACAGAGAATTTATAGAGGTCATTATCTGTAAAGTAATTTATAATCATATTCTTTATTCTTATGCATAGTTTTGAAACCGCTTCTTCTCGTAGTAGAATTTAAGATACGCAAATACTTCCTCTTTTTCAATGCAGAATCATTTATTTGTAGCTCTCTTACGGTTTGGACTTGCAAAATTATATAATTTATAATGTAAAATAAAGAATTCACCCTCTTTAATGCAGAAACACAACCTCAATAGTGTTTTGCGCAACAAATGGAATGCAATTTAGGGCTTGGAAGATTCGGAATAGTTGTAGATTGTAAGGCTATTTTAATTTTATAGGTATGGAAGTATTTTAGTACTTCTATTAAAGGCGAAATCAACAAATTTGTTTTATTTTAGAGTAGATTAAATCGTTCAACCCCACAAACAAATACCCTATGAGAAGAACACTTAAACTAATCCTTGTTTCCTTATCCTTTTTAGCACTTGTAGTTTTGTTTTTGCTAACTATCTTTTGGTTTAGAAATAGAGCTTTTTTGGGTAATCCCGAAGAAGAGTTTATGGGTTATCTAGATCAAAATCAATTTGATTTCAATAGTCAGAAATTCGTAAAGGGTGATAAACTGCCTTTCTTTAATAGCGATTTTTACCAGAATGATATTGTGCTATTGGGTGAAATTCATGGTTATGCCGATGTGCAAGAAATAGATGAAGCCTTATTTATCCATCTCAACAAGACTAAAGGTACTCGAACTTATCTCATTGAGTTAGATGAAGCTGGAGCAGCTCAATTAAATAAATACTTATCTACTAGCCCTAAAGACAATGCCCTCTTAGAGAGTGTCGTGTTAAAGCTTCGAGAGGTAGTTCCTCAGCAGGCTGGAAAGCAATGGATACAGAAGTGGAGCAATCTCTATGATTACAATTTGAGCCTTCCCACATCTGCCAAGATAAAAGTGGTAGGATTGGATTGGGCTGAACACCAAAAGGGACAAGGCTTGTCTAGAGATGAGATAATGGTCGAAAACTTTAAACAGGCTATACAGAATGAGGGGTTGGTAGGAGAGAGCTTCTATGGGTTCTTCGGTTTAATGCATGTATTGCAAGAGAAACTTCCCAATTCGGACTACTCATACCTGGCTGCCCGATTAAAAAAGGAGGGATATACCCTTTCAAGCATTGTCTGTTTAGATGTTGAGAGCGAAGTGTATCTGCCCGCCAATGACATTATGCCCATTACCCCTAAAGATGGAAAGACAAAACTGATGTCTATGAACGGTCCTATTATTCTACTGAAGGGGGTGCTCGATTTTATGGCAATTACTCAGCCCCATTCTATCACCCTATTTAATCTGAATAGATCTTATTCTCCCTATCGAGTAAAGGGCATTGAAAAACTACACGTACGCATTAACTTTATCGGTAGTGATATTCAAATGGTTTCCAAAGAGCATTGTCCGACAGATTTCACTCAATACATTGTCTTTATGCGTGGGGCAAAACCAATAACTCCCCTAAATGAATGATATGGACGTGCAGAAAAATATTCTGTCTTTTACTCTACTTTGAACAAAATAGACTCTAAAAGCCTTATTATGAGTATTACGAAATGAGAAGATGAGCTTATTCTTAGGTTGAGAATGGATAGAGTCGTTTTATAGATCTCATTTTGATTCACAAAATCTTATAATAATGGAGAAGTTTATAAAAAGAAATTTAATAACAATACTAGGTGTACTAGTAGGTGCCCTGGGAGGTTATTTATATTGGAGATTTGTAGGTTGTGATTCGGGTACTTGTGCCATCACATCTAGCCCTCTCAATAGTACTATTTATGGAGCGATAATGGGTGGATTGGTATTCTCTCTTTTTAAAAAGAGAGAGAAGAAGGATAAAGATTAACCCCTCTCTATTTTAGATAGAAATAAATCTGTATAACCCGTTGTAGATGGTGTATGTACTACTTCTTAATAGGTTTATAGATTTATTCTATGGAGTGATAGATTTTATCTGTTTGATGTCAATTCTTTTCACTCTATCTTTGTCATACTAGAAAAGAGAATTATAACAATAACTCACTTTACTAGCATAGTTTATACACACAATAAAGGACTAAACACTGTTTAAAGCATGTTTAGTCCTTCTCTATTTATAAAAAAATCAGCTTTTTATTTTGCTGGATTAGGGTTGCAGCAATAGATGCATCCGTTTACTTTTTCGAAATGCTGTTTAGCAGCCTCTAGTGCCTCTTGACTCGTTTCAAAATCTCCCAAGTAGATTCGTTTGGGCGAGTCGGGAATCCAAAGGCATCGAGAGGCATGCACCTGATGTGATCCCGAAGATTGTACCTCTTTATTTACAAAATATTTCATAATCTAGTTTGTTAGTGTTCTTTATCAATAATCCCTTTATAAATCTAGCAGGAAAGATAATTATAAAAAAGAAAAAGAAGTACAAAATGAAGATTATAATAGGGAATTGAAACTTCTTTTGGAGAATAGGCTGAGTCTTGCTGTGGTATTGGTTTGTGCCTAAGCCACAAAGTAAAAAAGGTATGTTGCGCAACATACCTTTTCTGATTATATCCTTTTTTATTAATAGTAACTATCTACGGGGGATGAAGCAAGGAATGCAGCTGTTAGAGTACCCCAGAATGCTATCATTAAGACGAATCCAATAGCCATAAAGATTAGCGATGCTTTTGCCCAGTTGGCTTTGCTCTTGGGAGTGCTACTGCTAAAACTCCATACAAATAACATAATAATATTGACTAGTGGAATAATCATAATTAGCATCGTTACGATCCAATTACCTATGCTCACAACCATTCTATTGTCGGGCATAAATTGTTCTTGGTCCATCATTTGTTGTCCTTCCATTTTCTTTTTGTTTAAGTTTATACAAGTATTACGAATATAAATTAAAAAATCTTAATTGTCAATTAATAAAGGATATTTGATGGTCTATTCTGTAAATAATTATCTTTTTAATATTATTCCATTAAATTGTATTGCAAAAAAATAGTTGATTAATTCTTGTAAATAGCCATGGATAGGGGGTGAGGAGCTAGAAAAGAATAACCCCAGTCGAAAAAATCAACTGGGGCTACATTAAATATATAAAAGTTTGTGTTCTAAATAAGAAGCAATTACTAAATTATAAAAATAATTTATAATCTAGAGCTTTCAGCCTCAGTATTTAATTCTACTGATTCTTCTGATGTGTAATTGGGAGTAAAATCATTGGCTGAGTTATCTTTAACCCACACTGCAAAAATGCTGAAGAGTAAGATAAAAAAAGTGTACCCACAGCCTTTTTCATTTCTGAAATAGTTAATTCATTCATAGGTTGCTTCGTTTTGTGGAGGCAAAGGTAGGTATAATATTAGATAGAGTCTAGGTGATATCCATATTCTTGCATTAAATTACACTTAAATCTTAAAATATACGTTAATGATGCATGAATAGAGTATATATATGTATTTTTTTGTATAAATATCTATAGGATAGTCTTTTGTCTTTCGATGGGTACTAAAAAGATTACTTTCTAAAATGAATCTTCTTTAGTCTTAAAAGTCTGACTTTCATTAAAAAACTTCCTTTTAAAATTGGAAATACAATAAATAGCTATACATTTGCGATTATAGCAATCAGAAAAATATGAATCAACTGGTACTAAATAATAATTGGTGGCGCTTACGTCTATATCGAAATAGAGGTGAGTCGGATTCATATTGCTATACTTTTTATAGAATAATAGATTAATACATTATTATATCTTTTTAGCAAGCCTGTCGTAACTCACGACAGGCTTTTTTTATGTCAAAAAATAAGATTATGGAAAAATTCAAGATTGATGAACAAGGTTATTATGGAGAATTTGGCGGTGCCTATATCCCCGAAATTCTGCATCAGAAT
Source organism: Bacteroides coprosuis (assembly GCF_020741705.1). NCBI lineage: Bacteria > Pseudomonadati > Bacteroidota > Bacteroidia > Bacteroidales > Bacteroidaceae > Bacteroides > Bacteroides coprosuis. The sequence continues at coordinate 7,183 of NZ_DYYK01000146.1, read as the reverse complement.
GTAGAAGATTTACAGAACTCTTATCTGCAAATACTGAATGATCCTTCGTTCCAAGCAGAATATCAGTTGCTGCTGAAAGATTATGTGGGCAGACCATCTCCTTTGTACCTATCTCCCAAATTGAGTAAAAAGTATGGTTGTAAAATCTTCTTAAAGCGGGAAGATTTGAATCATACGGGAGCACACAAAATCAATAATGCCCTTGGGCAGGTACTGTTGGCACAGCGAATGGGCAAAACACGTATTATTGCCGAAACGGGAGCAGGACAACATGGCATAGCTACAGCCACTGTATGTGCCTTAATGGGTATGCCTTGCACGGTGTACATGGGGGCTACCGATGTAGAACGTCAGAGTGTGAACGTAGAAAAGATGATTATGTTGGGAGCTAAAGTTGTGTCTGTGTATAGTGGAAATCAGACTTTAAAAGATGCTACCAATGAAGCCATACGCGACTGGTGCTCTCATCCTCAAGATACGCATTATGTAATCGGTTCTACCGTAGGTCCACATCCTTACCCCGATATGGTAGCTCGTTTACAATCTATCATTAGCAAAGAAGCTCGTGAACAGTTGTTGGAACAAGAAGGAACAGAGAAGCCCGATTATGTGGTGGCTTGCGTAGGTGGAGGAAGTAATGCCGCTGGAATGATTTACAACTTTCTTGACGATGAAGAAGTACAGATTTACTTAGCTGAGGCTGGAGGAAAGGGTGCCGATACTCCTTATACAGCTGCAACAATACATTGTGGAACTTTGGGCGTTATTCATGGCAGTAAAACTTTGCTGATGCAGACAGCCGATGGCCAGGTAATTGAACCTTATTCTATTTCAGCAGGATTAGATTACCCCGGTATTGGTCCGATGCATGCCTATCTATCGCAAATAGGAAGAACCCATGTACTTTCTATTAATGATGATGAGGCTATGAATGCTGCTCTCTTTTTAACTCGCCAAGAGGGGATTATTCCTGCTATTGAGTCCTCTCATGCCCTTGCTGCTCTAAAATACATCTCTTTTAAACCAACAGATCGAGTGATTGTGTGCTTGTCGGGAAGAGGAGATAAAGATTTAAATACCTACCTAAACTATTTTAAGAATGAAAACTAAAATCAATATTCGTACCACCCATTTATTGGCAGATATGGATACCCCCGTGAGCCTTTACTTGAAGGTGAGAGATTTGTATCCCAAGTCGGCTCTACTAGAGAGTTCCGATTATCACGGAAGTGAAAACAGTATGTCAATTATAGGGGTGCTTCCTTTGGCAGAATTTAAAGTAGAAAACGGATTGATTCATCAGTCTTTCTGTAACGAAGAAATGGAGCCGATAAGTGTGGAAAAATCTGATGTCCTAAAAGAACTGAATCATTTTATCCAGAGCTTTGAGATTCTCAACCCACAAGAAGGGCTAGTCAATGGAGTTCTAGGATATATGGGGCATGAAGCTGTCAATTACTTTTATTCCTTTCCACAACTGGCTTCTCAGGAGCAACCCGACAATAAGAAAGTACCCGAACTTTATTATCTTTTCTATCAGTTTTTAATCGTTATCAATCCCCATAAGAATGAATTAATATTAGTTGAAAACTGTCCAGCAGGAGAGGAGTCGCAAACCGAAGAGCTGCTTCAAATTTTGCAAAACAGAGGTATCCCCTCATACCAGTTTGATATAGAGGGAGAGGAGGTTTCTACCATTTCGGATGCTGAACACCAGCGTGAGGTAGAAAAAGCAATTCAATTGACTCAGAGTGGGGAGCTAGATCAAATTGTAGTGTCGAGAGGGTTCTCTCAATCTTTTCAGGGCGACGAGTTTATGGTTTATCGTTCACTGCGCTCTATCAACCCTTCTCCTTATTTGTTTTACTTTGACTTTGGTTCATTTCGCATTTTTGGTTCATCTCCCGAAACGCATTGCAAAGTGGTGCAAGGGAAAGCAACCATCGACCCCATAGCAGGAACTTACTTTCGTACTGGCGATGATAAAAAAGACCAAGAGCTCGCCAAATGTCTTCTCGAAGATGAAAAGGAAATTACCGAACATGATATGCTGGTAGATTATGCTACTCAAGATTTGCAAGAACACTGCACAGATGTTCATGTAGAGTTTTATAAGCAAGTACAGTTTTACTCTCATGTGATCCATCTTGTTTCTCGAGTTTCTGGATACGTAGATCCTTCTGTCAATACACTTCAAATACTGGCACATACCTTCCCTGCTGGTACACTTGTGGGTTCCCCCAAACTCAAAGCGCTTTCGGCCTTAACGGGCTTAGAAAAACAGAAAAGAGGCTTTTATGGTGGGTGTATTGGCTATATCGGTTTGAATGGAGATCTCACACAAGCCATTACCATTCGAACCTTCTTGAGTAAGCACAATACATTGTACTATCAAGCAGGTGGAGGAATCGTGGCTCAATCTCAACCTCAGCGAGAGGTGCAAGAGGTTAAGAGTAAATTACAAGCCTTAAAAGCGGCTATTCATTATGCTAAACTTATAAAAAGATGAAACAGATTCTATTAAAACTATATGATGAGGATACGTTAAACCGTGATGAAGCCATTGAGGTAATAGATATTTTGGCTCAGGGAAAGATGAATGATGCTTCGCTGGCATCTCTGATCTCCGTTTTTCAAATGCGTCCTATTACCATTGATGAATTTTTAGGTTTTACCGAGGGTATGCTTCGACACAAACAAGACCTAAGTCGTTTGCAATCTTATGATCCTATTGATATTGTAGGAACGGGTGGAGATGGCAAAAACACCTTTAATATATCGACACTCGCTTGTTTTACCGTTGCTGCTGCGGGATATAAAGTTGCCAAACATGGTAATTATGGAGTGAGTTCTGTGAGTGGGGCTTCTACCGTGATGGAGCAGCTGGGCATCCGATTTACCTCCGATAGTTCTCGCTTAGAGCGTTCGCTAGATGCGTGTAATATAACATTTCTGCATGCTCCTCTCTTTAATACAGGTATGAAGGCTGCTGGCAAGGTACGCAAAGAACTCGGTACACGTACGTTTTTCAATATGCTGGGTCCTGTGATTAATCCCATTCAAAATAAGAAAATACTTCTAGGGGTTTACAATCTTAAAATGGCACGTCTCTACCAATATATGTATCAGCACACCGATGTAGATTTTGCTCTGGTGCATTCTCTTGATGGATACGATGAAATATCTCTCACAAGTGATTTTAAAGTAGTAGATCGAAAAAAAGAATCTATTATTCATCCACAAGATATCGGCTTTGAGAAATTACGTCAAGAGGCTCTCTATGGGGGATCGACACCTCAAGAAGCAGCACAAATCTTTGTGAATGTGATTCAAAATAAAGCAACTTTAGCACAAAAACAAGCCGTCGTAGTTAATGCCGCTTATGGCATTCAGCTGATTGAGAAGAAACCTTTGCAAGAGTGCATTGCTGAGGCTCAAAGGGCTATGGAGAGTGGAGCTTTACAGCAAACGTTTGAAAAATTTAGAACCTTAAATAGTTGAGAGGATGGATAATATATTAACACAGATACTTGTTGAAAAGCAGAAGACTGTTGCTATGCAAAAGGAAGTAGTTCCTGTGGCTACCCTCGAGAAAGACATCTCTATTCATGGGCATCAAGGAAGACTGAAAGCAGCTCTTCAACAGTCTTCGCTGGGTATTATAGCCGAGTTTAAAAGAAAATCTCCCTCATTGGGCTGGATACAAAAAGAGGCTCGTATAGATGAGATTATACCTCGCTATGAGAGTATGGGGGTAAGTGCTTTGTCTATCCTTACCGATACTCCTTTCTTTGGAGGAAAACCTAGTGATTTGTTGCAAGCTAGGGAGTTAACCGATTTGCCCATTCTTCGAAAAGATTTTATTATCGACGAATATCAGGTATTGGAGACCTCTGCATGGGGTGCCGATGCTATTCTCTTGATAGCGGCTGCTTTGCCCCTAGATAAGTTGAAGAACTTAGCCCGTTTGGCAAAAGAGTTGGGTTTAAATACATTGCTCGAAGTTCATCATGAAGCCGAATTGGAATATATCCATGAGAATATTGATGTAGTAGGGATTAATAATAGAAACCTCAGCACTTTTCATACTGATATTCAAACATCACTGAATTTAGTAAGCCAACTGCCTCCAGAGATGGTTAAGATTTCGGAGAGTGGCATACAATCTGTGGAGGTGCTTATGAATTTAAGAGAAAAAGGTTTTCAAGGTTTTTTAATGGGAGAGGCACTGATGAAGGAGTTAATACCAACACAAAAGTGGATCTCTTTAAACCATATCGAAGTATGAAAATCAAAGTTTGTGGATTGACAGATCCTGCAAATATAGCAGAAGTTGCCCAGTTGGGTGTTGATTATTTAGGATTCATCTTTTACTCGAAGTCCAAGCGATATTGTACTCTACATAAAGAAATTATACCTAGTACTTTATCTAAAAGAGTGGGTGTGTTTGTCAATGCTTCTCTCGATGAAGTACAATCTGACATTCAGAGGTGCCAACTAGATGCGATCCAATTGCATGGAGAGGAATCTCAGTCGTATATATTCTCTCTTCGGGAACAAAACAAAGAGGTAGAAATCATAAAAGCCATCTCTGTTTCCGATGAATCCTCTATCCGTCAAGCCCATCAGTACACTACCTGTGCAGATTATCTACTGTTTGATACAGCTTCTCATTTGCGGGGAGGGAGTGGAAAGAAATTTGATTGGACCTTGCTCGATAAATATCAGGGCGATTTAGCCTTTTTTATCAGTGGAGGGATAGAGGTAGAAGATGCCCCAGTTCTACAAAGCTGGAATCATCCACTTCTTTATGGTATCGACTTAAATAGTCGGTTTGAAACTCGTCCAGGCATCAAAGATATTAATTTGTTAAACACCTTTATTAAAACACTTTATCATGAATAGAATCAATCAATTGTTTAAGGATAAAAAGAGAAATATCACTTCTATTTATTTCACAGCTGGATACCCTCATTTGGAAGATACTGTGCCTACATTATTAGCTTTAGAAAAGCAAGGAGTCGATTTAGTTGAAATAGGTATTCCGTTTTCAGATCCCATTGCCGATGGTCCTGTTATTCAACAAAGTAGTATGCAGGCACTCCAAAATGGAATGTCACTTTCCAAACTTTTCAGTCAGTTACAAGGAATAAGGGAGAAAATACATATTCCACTTCTCTTTATGGGGTATTTCAATGCGATATTGCAATATGGGTTTGAGGAGTTTTGCCAGTCTTGTCGGGCTGTAGGAGTTGATGGTGTTATCATTCCCGATTTGCCTTTTGAAGAATACGAAAAAGTGTATAAACCCATTGTAGAGCGTTACGACCTCTCTTTTATTCTGCTAATTACACCCGAAACTTCCGAAAAAAGAATCCGAGCTATTGATGCTGCCACTCATGGGTTTATCTATATGGTATCTTCGGCTTCTACTACAGGTACACAAGCTACTTTCAATTTATCCAAAATAGAGTATTTTAAACGCATAAGGAGTTTGAATTTAAAGAATCCTTGCCTGATCGGTTTTGGTATCTCCAATAAATCCACCCTCGAAGATGCTTTTGAATACGCACAAGGGGCGATCATCGGTAGTAAATTCATTAGTTTGCTAAGTACAGAGAAATCTCCCGACGATTCTATTTCAGAATTATACAAATCTCTCAACGAGATATGAAGAGCAAAAAGATGACTTATCTACCCATAGGCGATAAGTCATCTTTTTTTAGATGCAGCTATCTATATTAATTCATTTAAAATGGAATTTTATACATGGAATAAAGGTTTTAAAGGAAGAGCTATATTTTGACACCGACAAGAGAATGACATGACACCGACATATTGATGTTTTAACACCGATCCAACCCTCTTTTGACACCGACGCAGAAAATGAGTGCTTTTCAATACATATTTATACAAATAAAAAACTTTCTCTTTTTATATAATCCATCTCTTTTTTATAACTATTTTAGAAGAATTGTTGACACTTCTCTCCGAACAAAACAGGAGATAATCGAGTTTTAATAGACTTATAGAAAAAAGACCTTAAAACCATAGCTTATTTAAAACCAACAAATTATGAATAGTTCAAACGAATATGAGCATTATAAAAAGCCAAAAGGAGACAATTCTATCTTGGCTTTACTGTTTATCATTATAGGTGTACTCTTTCTTCTACGAAATATGGGCATATTGTCCTACTCAGTAACCCATTTTGTATTCTCGTGGCAGATGCTACTTATCGCCTTAGGGGTATGGAGTATTTCTAAGAAGCAAAATACTTCGGGTGCCATACTAATAGGTTTGGGTGCTATTTTTCTTATTCCTAAACTAGATCTATTCTTCCCAGACTTAAATCTCCGTTTGATCACCCGAAACACTTGGCCTATCTTCCTCATTGGTTTTGGGATTTATCTGTATTTTAGCAATTCTAGTTATAAAAAAGATAAGCGTAAAGAGTTTGAGAAAAAATACGGAACAGCATTTAATAAGGAAAACTCATCTGGTTCCAGTTCTACAGATGGAGCTGAGAACCAAAAGGCAGAAGAAGAGAGTCAGACAAGCCATACTCAATCTAGCTCTAATCAATCAGAAGACAGTACAGATTTCTTGAGTGAAGACTTTATCTTTAGTTCTACATTTCGACATATCCTTTCTCAAAATATAGTAGGGGGAGATATTCGTGTTGTCTTTGGGCAGGTGATATTTGATTTGCGAGGTGCTCAATTAAAAAACAACAAAGTCATTATTGATGCTGATATTGTGTTTGGAAACGCGGTTTTCTATGTCCCAAATCATTGGAAGGTAATCATAAATAGCCAATCTGTTCTAGGAAGTTTTTCGGATAAGAGGTTCTATTCCTTTCATAAAACCGAATCAACGGAGAAAGCTCCAACCTTAATTATTACAGGTAGTTGTGTGTTTGGTAGTGGTGAAATAAAAAGCTAATCCATCACTTCAAGTCCAACCATCAATAGATAGAATAGGGTGTTTTATACGCAAGTATAGGATACCCTTTTTGTATTTATACTGTTGTGTAAAGAAAGTCTGTATCCGTTACAACCCCCATCTTTACTACATTTTAATTCTATTCTAATCTCATTTTAATATCTCAGCTCTACTTTTGTGTGTGCAAAACAAATACACCAATGAGATATAAGATTCTAGCGTTTATAGGGCTCCTCCA
>NZ_DYYK01000145.1:0-11893 GCF_020741705.1 Bacteroides coprosuis | reverse complement strand
AGAGCTAAAAAAATCGATTTTAGTTTTCTCATCTCTTTATATTTTATGAAAAGAAGGCCTTTTTACACATAAATAATAATCAGACCTTCACAAGTTAGTCAATCCTATTATTCAGATTTTATTCCACTGATTTTAATATTGTCCAAACGAATACCTAAATAGTTTTCTTTATTAGTTTGGAACTCCAATTCTGAGAACGGGGTACTAATAGAAATATTTACAGTATAATATGAGCCATTATATTGTGGTTCGGCTATCACAGTATCATCTGTCTTAATTTCTTTTCCATCAATAAATACATGCAAAAAATTAGCATGGATATATTCATTTTTTCTGAAATCAGCAGTCATATCATAGGATAACTTAATATCCCTAAGACCTGTAGTATTAATATTAGATATATTTAGAGTAGGCATAATTGTTTCAGGTACTTCTGCATAAGCATCAAAACCTGGGAACCAAACATGTTTTTCAAAACTCAAAAAATTAACTCTAGATCTTGCAGCAACCCTACTACCTTTATTATCAAACTTTACATTTTTTGTATCAAAATCTTGATTATCATTAAATGCGTAGTATTTTAGATCCCATTTCTTTGATGGATTTTCACCAAATGTTTCAGCCATTACAATCACTTCATCGCCAACATTTACTCCAGTATTTGGATCTTCTGGTTTTACGGGTTCATCTGTGTCTTTCCCTGGCTCTTCTGTATCATCCTTATCAGGATTAAGAACATCGATATCACCATTAGCATTACCTTCTGTCCAATCGCTTACTTCTGCATTAGGCTGAACAGTCCAACTACCATCAGCATTGATCGTCATGGTATAGGTATATATTTTACCTGGTTCTACAATGGTTTCATCAGAAGTAGACCATACATATTCTTTACCTTCTAGTAGTATCTTTATACTACCATTCTTAATAGGCTGACCAGGTAAAATTAAAGATTTAATAGTTGCTTGGCCTTTTTCAGCTTTTACGCTTGTCTGAATATCTTTAGCTTTTGCACCTTCTTTAATGCTAACCAAACCTGTTGCCAAGTCTAAATTACCCTCAGCAATTGTTCCTGATAATTTATCAGCTTTAATGCCTACTAATGAGGTTACGTTTTCACCTGCTATAACTTTGACAATCAGTTGAGATAAAGTATGGTTGAATACTAAATGACCTGCATCACCAATAATTAAGTTTCTTACATTATTAGAGTAAAGAACATCTTTATTATTGACTACATCAACAGGATATTGATAATCTTTTATAGCTGAGCTATAAGGATAATAAGCGATAACATCCACATCACAGCATTCTACCTGTATAGCTTCACTAGCCTTAGCAGCCTTAAATTCTGCTATTTCTGAAGTAGAAAGTGTAGTATACTTCACATTCGCTCTTTCTTTATAAAGAGCCTCATCTGAGAGTGTGCTTCCGCTATGAATAGCGTACATACCAATAGCATCTTTGAGTGACCAATTATTGTCCTCATTAGATGCACCCATATCTGCTATATTTGCTGTAAACTTTACTGTAGTTCTTCCACTATAGTCGAAACCATCGTAAGAATCGCTACTATCGTTTGAGCAGGCTCCTAAAAGAGCAATAGCTGTTAGTGATAAAAAAAGTGCCTTAAGTTTCTTCATTTTTATATGAACTTAAAATAAGAATAGCCTATTGAATAAGGTACAACCTCATTCAATAAGCTATTTTAGTTTTTATATGATATTTAAAAATCGTTTTAGATATTAGGTTTTGAAAAACACAATGAGAATTCTCATCTGTATAAATTACAGAATCCAAAAGACCTTTCCAAGTAGAATGATGTTTCTCTATTTGGGAAATCTGTTTATAAGAGCTTATTGTGTTTTTCATTATCTGAGATATTATGTAGTAGTTACAAGATTACCATTGAGAATTTACGATGATTTCTTTGTCTTCTTTTGGAACAGAAGAGAAGAAAGTAAATCCTGTTTTATCTTCCAGTTCTTTCACTGATACAGCACACTCTTCATATCCATTTTGGTTACTATAGTCTCTGTTATACAATAAATATCCTTTGGTGTAATATTTACCACCCACCTTTTTAGCTAAGGCTTTATAGTAATAGGTAGGAATTGCTGAAGGCTCTCCACTCTTAGAATGAGCATATTTTATTTCATTTGTATTCTCTGGTAAGCCAGCACCTGTTACTACCCACACAGTGTCGCCATGACTCTTTACATAATCTCTTACGTGATCTTCTAGTCTAGCCCAAATTCCTTGATTCATTTTTGGGCCAACCTGTGGAGTCATGTTTGTATAATAGAAAGTAGTTTGATTTAATGGTTTATCTGCTGTTCTATCACCACTAGCTATTTGGTGACCACGGTCATAACTTTCTTTATAACTAGATTTCAAGTTGATTTGATCTCTTGTCTCTACAATTGGATCATATTGCCAAGCATTTGTTCTCTTAGTAGATCCTATATAGTTTTTATGATGTGGGAACGCTACCCAATAAGCAATCTTATATTTTGTATCATAAAGTAATGTATAGTTTCTCTGAGGGTTACCATTGGCATCGAAACGAATGTTTTGACTAGAGTTGCTAGGTACATTATGTACTACAAACTGTGTATTTGCAATTTGTTTAGCTCTTTGAGGTGTTTCAAAGAAACCAAAATGATCACCTGGTTCAGGTTCTGGATCTACTCCACCATTTTCTCCAATTTGGATTTCTTGGGTGTAAATCTTTCCAGATTCCCACTTCCAACCTTTGTCTTTATGTTTACTCCAATACACTAATTGACCATCACTTAATGTGATTTTTAGAGTAAAGTCTTGAGCTTTTCCTGTTGGTAAGATTAATGCAGCCACTCTTAATTTGCCACTTACCTCTTTAATAGGTAAAGTAACATTAGTAGCAGAATTATTATCCACTAATAAAGCTTGAGAAACTAAGTTGAAATCAGCTTTTGATAATAAATGAACCAATTCTACTTTTGCTCCTTTCAAGCTAAACTTAGTCGAACTAATAGTAAGTTCAATACGAGCAAGTGCGTGTTTGAATAATAATTCAGGCTTAGTACTACCATCAAAATTCTTTAAGTTATTGGAATAAAGTAAGTCAATTGCATTAATGTCATTTTGATTAGTAATATCTACTGAATAAGTAAGATCTTCTTTAACAGCAGTAACATTGCTAAATGGGAAGTAAGCAATAAAATCCCTCTTCTCTGTAGGGTAAGGTATATGTCCTTCTTCAGCAGAAAAGATTCCATCACCTGTTGTAGTAATAAACTTACGGTTATTTACATTTTCGTCAACAGTAGCTTGACTATTAGGCTTACCGCTTTCAAAAGAAAACAAACCAACGGCATCACCGCTAGTCCAATCATTTCCTGATTTTCTAGTTTGAGTAGTAGAACCATTCTGTTCTACTAGTGCAGAAAACTCGATATTACTTCTATCGACATCAGTTTGCGAGTTTTCTACAAAATTATGGCTATTGCAGCAATATAAAAAAATTGCCAAGGTTGCCAGTAAGCCTGCTTTAATACTCCTCATAATTCAATCTTTAAATCTAAATAGTTGTTTTATGACAAAGTTAACTCTAACCTGCATGATTCTTGATAAATTAATAGTTAAAATTGCCCTTTAACCCACCGGTTTTAATTAATGGTTTGTAGCCTAGCAAGTTAGTATAAAGCTTTTTATTAACAAAACTAAAAAACCTTTTTTATTGTATAAATCAACTATTTTAAAAACAAATAAAGAAATCTAAAAAATAGTTGTAAATTGTACTCTTTATGTGGTTGCCTTAAATATACTCCTTAAGCAACCTTCTTTTTAATCTAAACATCACAAATAATATTTTTTGTGATCTATTGGTTTTGTAGCAGTTCTATCTAAAAGAGCACTATTTTAGATAGAATAAGAGCATTTTAAATTTTAGACGAAAATGTTCCAAGGACTTATCACCTTAAATTCAAAGTAAATAATCTTTCATAAGGTGTTATCTTAACTCTTTAAGTTAGCAGGTAAACCATATATCCTACCTCTAAAAAATTATAATCAAAATATGTAATATCAGTGAGTCATCGTATCATCATGTCGGTGTCATGATGATACGATGACACCGACATGTCACTCTCATATCGGTGTTAAAAATATGCTTACTAAAAAAATAGAGCGCATCTTTAAAAGAAAAATGCACTCTATAAATCTTATAAAATTAGGGTATGTTGTTCAAATTAGTATTACTCTCTTTTCTGAGGTGGATAATCAATATTATAATGCAAACCTCGACTTTCTTTACGATCAATACCTTGTCTCATAATTAGATATCCTGTATTAATCACATTACGTAATTCACAAATTTCTTTAGAGGCATAGCTTCTCTTAAACAAGCTTTCTGTTTCTTCATACAAGATATCCAAACGATCCCAAGCTCTTTTTAAACGAAGATTGCTTCGCACAATACCCACATAAGTACTCATAATCTGATTTACTTCCTTAAGACTTTGAGTTATTAATACCATCTCTTCTGGAGAACGAGTTCCGGCATCATTCCACTCGGGGATATGTTCATTAAAAGAATAATTGTCAATAGCTTTCAAACTATGTTTTGCAGCTGCATCAGCATAAACTACAGCTTCAATTAAAGAATTGGAAGCTAAGCGATTACCACCATGCAAACCTGTACAGGAACATTCTCCTACTGCATAAAGTCGATTAATAGAAGATTGAGCATCAAAATCCACCTTTATACCTCCACATAAGTAATGAGCTGCTGGAGCTACAGGTATATAATCTTTTGTTATGTCAATACCCAAGCTCAAACACTTTTTATAAATATTGGGAAAATGTTTTTTAGTTTCTTCGGAGTTTTTATGAGTAACATCTAGAAAGACATGGTCCTCCCCTCTACTCTTCATCTCTGTATCAATGGCACGTGCAACTATGTCACGTGGAGCTAAGGATAGGCGTTTATCATACTTCTGCATAAACTCTTCTCCATCCTTTGTTTTTAGTACAGCTCCATAACCACGCATAGCTTCGGTTATAAGAAAAGAAGGTCTATCACCTGGGTGATATAAAGCAGTAGGATGAAACTGTACAAACTCCATATCTTTTACGGTTCCCTTTGCACGATAAACCATAGCTATACCATCACCAGTAGCAACTAAAGGATTTGTTGTAGTTTGATACACGGCACCTACCCCACCAGTAGCAATTAAGGTTACTTTCGCTAGAAACGTATCTACTTTATTGGTTTCAGGATTTAAAATATAAGCACCATAACACTCTATATTTGGTATTTGACGTGTAACATGCATTCCCAAATGATGCTGTGTTAATATTTCTATAGCAAAATGCTGATCATAAATATCAATACTAGGATGTTCGTGAACAGCACGAATCAAGCTTTCTTGTATTTCTGCTCCTGTATTATCTTTGTGATGAAGAATACGAAACTCTGAATGCCCACCTTCCCGATGAAGATCGAATTCTCCTTTTTCATTTTTATCAAATTTTACTCCCCAACTGATTAACTCTCGTATCTGACTAGGAGCTTCTTTGACTACCTTAGTTACAGCTTGTGGATCACTCAACCAGTCACCAGCAATCATTGTATCCTCAATGTGCTTCTCAAAATTATCTACTAATTTATTGGTAACCGAAGCTATACCACCTTGAGCATAATAAGTGTTTGCCTCTTCTAGTTTCGTTTTGCATATTAAAGCAACAGATCCTTTATCTGCCACCTTAAGAGCATAGCTCATACCTGCTATGCCTGAACCTATAACAAGAAAATCATATTTCTTCACCATGTATCTATAATATTAGAGTAAGAAATCTCTTATAAGTACCTTACTCACTGTTAGTACAAATATATAAAATTTGTTGCTTCTAAGGCGAGTCAAGTTGGGAATAATTGCTAAAATTGCTACCTTGCTATAAAATTTCAATAATGAATAGAACATTCCATTCTCGTACACGATGGGACCAAATCATCTACGTTTTTATCATAGCTTCAGTATGCTTGTATATGATTTGGATAAAGCAGGCTATATTAGCCGCAATTCTTGCTGTATTATTAATTGTACTCATCGAAAAAATAATTCATACCCAATACATCATTACAAGTCATAATAAATTGATTATCAAAAGAGGAAGATTTAGTAAAACTCAAGAACTAGATTTTGATAATATCACAGATATTGAAGAAAAAACAACCACTAAATTTGGAGCTTTCTACGTTGCAAAATATGTATTAATCACTTATAATAAGAGTAAATATATAGCAATCACTCCAGCTAGTCCGAGTCGATTTATTAATGCAGTTATTAAAAAGAAAGAACACTATATAGATAACGAATCCTAATTAACCAACAAAATCAAATACAATGAAAAATTATCAAGTAGCTATTATTGGAGGAGGCCCAGCTGGGTACAGTGCGGCTGAAAAAGCAGGTAAAGCAGGCTTAAATGTAATCTTATTTGAAAAGAAAAACCTAGGGGGTGTTTGTCTAAACGAAGGATGTATTCCAACAAAGACACTTTTATACTCTGCCAAAATTTATGATAAAACGAAAGATGCGAAACGTTTCGCTGTAAATATAGAAAATGCTTCCTTTGATTTTAAACGTATTATTTCTCGCAAAAATAAAGTTGTTCGTAAACTAGTTTTGGGAGTTAAAGCAAAAATGGAAGAAGCTAAAGTAGAAGTCGTTGAAGGAGAAGCATTCCTTATTAATAAAAATACAATTCGCTGCCAAGATGAAGAATATACATTTGATAATCTTCTTATCTGCACAGGTTCGCATACTTTTGTCCCTCCAATTCCTGGAGTCGATCAAGTAGACTATTGGACACATGAAGATGCTTTATCAACTAAGGAACAACCTAAATCTCTAATTGTAGTAGGTGGTGGAGTAATAGGACTTGAGTTCGCTTCTTTCTATAACAGTTTAGGAACTAAAGTAACCATTATTGAAATGATGGACGAAATTCTTCCGGGTATGGATAGAGAAGTAGTAGAAGAGTTACGAAAAGAATATACAAAGAATGGCATTGAGTTTATGCTTCAAACAAAGGTTGAATCTTTAAGTAAGAAAGACGACTTAACTACTGTAACTGTATCAAAAGACAATGAAGAACAAAGTCTAGAAGCAGAAAAAGTGTTATTGAGTGTGGGCAGAAGAGCTTCTATAGAAAACTTTGGATTAGAAAATTTGGGTATTGAACGCAATGAAAAAAAACAAGTTGTTGTCAATGCTCAGCTACAATCATCTATCCCTACTATTTTTGTATGTGGTGATGCCAATGGAAAATCGCTTTTAGCTCATACGGCTATCAGAGAAGCAGAAGTAGCAATAAATACGATTCTCGGAAAAGATGATTCTATGAGTTATTCAGCTATACCAGGTATTGTTTATACAAATCCAGAAATAGCGGGTGTTGGAAAAACAGAAGAACAACTCCAAAAAGAAGGAATAACATATACTAAAAAAGTCATTCCAATGACTTTCTCTGGTAGATTTGTAGCCGAAAATGAAGGGTTTAATGGATTATGCAAACTTCTTATTGATGGAGAAAAAGACCATGTATTAGGAGCGCATTTATTAGGTAATCCAGCATCAGAAATAATAACATTAGCTGCAATGGCTATTGATTTAAAATTGACAACTAAAGAGTGGAACAAAATAGTATTCCCTCACCCCACAGTAACCGAAATATTTAAAGAATTCCTATGATAATCAGAATCGTATTGGCCATTATTTTGGCATTTACCTTTGAAATAAACTCTATCTGTCAAAATAATATCTCTACAGAAATTGATAAGTATATTAAACAATACCTACCTTCGAGTTCGGAGGTAGGTATTGCTGTTTATAACCTCAGCAAAGACCAGTTAATATATGAGCATAATGCCAATAAATTAGCTCGACCAGCCTCTACATTAAAACTCCTAACTGCAATAACAGCTCTGGAGTATCATGTACAACCTCTTGAAACCTCGTTGTGGTATAATGGCGTCATTAAGGAGAATGTTTTATATGGCGATTTATATGTTATAGGGGGATTAAATCCTGAATTTGGAGAAGTAGAATTAGATGAATTTATAAGTCAAATTAAGAAACTATCAGTTTCTCGCATTAAAGGAAATATTTATGGAGATATCTCATTAAAAGATTCACTCTATTGGGGTGAAGGATGGGCATGGGATGATAATCCTAGTTCCTATCAACCCTATATCTCTCCTCTTACATACAATAAAGGTAAAGTAACTATAGAGTCAAGACCTTATAATCCTGGTCAGAAAGCACAAGTGATAGCCAAACCAAAATCATCTTATTATTCTATTGAAAACAAAACAGTAAGTAAAGATCCTAAAGCAGGAAAACTAGAAGTAACCCGTAATTGGTTGGAAAACCAAAATAATATTATGATTTCTGGAAATGTGGATCGATTTAGGGTGAAAGAAGTAAATGTTTATAATTCTACAAATTTTTTCCTACATACCTTTTATGAGAAAATGATGCAAAATGGAATTATTATTGATGGATATTATGATGTTTTAGAATTTGAAGAAGGCAAAGAGACACAGTTAATCTATAAAAACATCATCACTATTCCTGAAATTATAAAACCTATGCTCAAAGAAAGTGATAATCTAAATGCAGAATCATTACTTATTAATATAGGAAAGTTGAATAAGGGTAAGCATATCTCAGCAAAAGATGGGCTAACCTATGTTGATTCATTAGTTTTAAAACTAGGAGATAACCCTTGTAATTATCAAATTGCTGATGGAAGTGGGTTGTCACCCTATAATTTAATTAGTGCAAATCTTCTTCTCAATCTCTTAAAATACACTTACCAAAAGAAGTCTATTTTCAATGTAATATATCCCTCTATGCCTGTAGCTGGTATTGATGGAACATTAGCTTATCGTATGAAGAATACAAGTGCCTACAAAAAAGTAAAGGCTAAAACCGGCACCATTACTGCTGCCAGTAGCCTTGCAGGCTTTACTGAAAACAGCAAAGGTGAGATTATAGCCTTCGCAATTCTGAATCAAAATATACTGAAAAGTAGCCAAGCAAGACGTTTTCAAGACGTTGTTTGCAGTCTACTAAGTAAATAAACTCTAATTCAATTTAGAATAAATAAGTAAATGATATTTGCCAGTTTTTAGATTTGTAAGAAGCATCTTTAAAATTTTCTTCTAAAGTTTCTTTAGCATCAGAAATAGTTACGCCATCTGCCGATTTATTCAAGGGTATATTATAATTAATCCCTAATCTATAGTGAGTAAGGAAAGTAACACCACCACCCATATTAATACCAACTTGTGCGCTCTTCTTATTAAACTTCACATCATCCACTTTTTGACTTTTATCAATATTGAAAAAGAAGTTTGGACCTGCTGCTAGGTAAAAAGAAGCTAGACTTGATAAGCCAAAAGTGTATTTCAAATTAATAGGAATATCAAATCCTGTTTCAGAAAAAGTTTCATTTTTTCCATTATATTCTACCTTGGCATCTCTTTTCGAAAATAAAAATGCACCATCGACACCTAAACCTACCAGCGGAAGCTTAACATCCAATGTAGGTCCAGCAAAGAACCCTACACGGTTATTAGAGTCGAAATTACTAGGAATATTACTAAAAGAAACTTTAGTAACATTCAAACCACCTTTAATACCAAACTTAATCTGCGAATGAGCTGTAAAAGAAAAGCCCAAAAGCATTACTAAAACCAAATAAAAACTTTTTTTCATAATTCAAATAAATAAAAAAGTAGGAAAAATAAATACTACTTAATTTCATACTTATCTTTCCTACTTTAGAGTAATTTAATATTCATCTTCGTTAAAAAAGAAATCTTCTTTACTTGGATAATCTGGCCAAATATCTTCGATGCTTTCGTAGACTTCGCCCTCATCTTCCATTTCTTGAAGGTTTTCTATTACTTCTAATGGTGCTCCAGAACGCGTAGCATAATCAATTAGTTCATCTTTCGTAGCTGGCCATGGAGCATCTTCTAACTTTGATGCAAGTTCTAATGTCCAATACATAGTGTTAATAGTATTTTATTTATATTAATGATAATTGAATTTTATACTTTAGCGCACAAATATAGAATAATATCTATCATTTACAATTAGTATTCCAATAAATTTCTGCCTGCCCAGTCTCTAAATTCAACTTTCTAGATAAAACAAAGAAAAAATCAGATAATCTATTCACATAAGCGATTAATTCACTCGAAATTTCTGTTTTTTCAGATAATTCAAGAATTCTTCTTTCACCTCTTCTGCAAATTGTTCTACATATATGTGCTACAGAAGATGCAGAAGTACCCCCTGGGAGAATAAAAGATTTCAAGCCAGGCAGATTTTCATCCATCTCATCAATGCGCTGTTCTAGCTCTTCAACTTCGTCTTCGCTCATCACAGATGTTCTGTGCAAAGTTGTTTTAGATTGATCGGTTGCTAAGTGAGAACCCACATCAAAAAGTTTATTTTGAATTCCTCTCAAGAATTTAATATCACTACTATTCTCCATAGCAGAAATTAATAAGCCGATATGAGCATTTAACTCATCAATGGTTCCATACGCTTCTAAACGAATATCATATTTAGGAACTCGTGTACCACCAATCAAACTAGTAGTACCTTTATCTCCAGTACGTGTATAAACAAAACTCTTTTTCATAATTAATAGTTTAATGTTATATCCTTATAACATAATAAGAGAACTAGAAGTTGACTATATAGTCTTGCTTATTCTTTGAATGATCAAAAAACAATATGCCTAGATCATATAAATCAAAAGAAATCCCAGAGTTAGGATGACTTATCACTTTTGACCAAAACTCCATTCTTTCCTTATTGAACCCTATTCCATATATAATAAGTATAGAGTCCTTATGCATTATAGGAATTATTTCAGTGAGAATATTTTCTAATTCTTTATTATCATAAGACATTTCTAAATAAACAAAATCAAGTTTACAAGAATTTTTTACATTACCAAAAATATGCACATCAGATTTAGCCCATCTAAATATATCTGATATGTCGTCACCTCTATGTTTATATAGAATGGTATGAGGACTTATAAAGTTTACTAATCTAAATAATAATTTAATTACTTTATCAGACTCAACTTTTGAATGTGGTAATTGATTAAGAAGAGAATAATTATAATAAACTCCTTTTTCATAAATGACTTGAGTGATAAAATTAAAGGCAAAAGGTGAATGAACACCATATCCTTTACGTTTCCTAAACCTCTTGAACCAAATGAATATTCTTTTTACTTTTTCTAATATAAACATGCCCCTATATAAAATAAGCAGCAAGTTAATTAACTCACTGCTTATTTCTATTATTTTGATTGTTTTTTATTTTTCCTTAGAGAAAGAATAAGGTACATCTACATCATTAATACCTCTTTCTTTATTAGGCTTATCAGTCATTGAGTAAATGATATTTACCCCATTAGCAAAATCACCATGTTGGAAATAGTTTTTAGTGTAGTTTTTATTATTCAATAAAATAGAATGAATATATCTATTCTCTTCATTATTATTTTGAGCTTCAAGAACTACATCTTTACCATTGTCTAAATGTATTGTCGCTTTATCAAATAATGGAGAACCTATTACATATTGATCTGTACCAGGAGCAACTGGATAAAAACCTAAAGCAGAAAAAACATACCAAGCTGAAGTTTGACCATTGTCTTCATCTCCACAATATCCATCTGGATTTGGTGTATATAATTTATTCATTACTTCTCTCGTCCAATATTGAGCTTTCCAAGGTTGACCAGCATAGTTATAAAGATAAATCATATGTTGAATAGGTTGGTTTCCATGAGCATAATTACCCATATT
>NZ_DYYK01000144.1:0-36063 GCF_020741705.1 Bacteroides coprosuis | reverse complement strand
TCAATCTGTGCAAGGATTAGGTAGAAGCTTCCAAATTCCAAGATTATTGAATGAGTTGAAATACACTGTTTCACAACCTGAGGTTATAGAACCTACATCGGCAGCATTTCCTGTATTTGCCTATCAAGGTGTAAATCACTCTGCTGGCATTGCTTATAGTGGTAATTATAAAACACTTATCATGGGATTTCCCTTTGAAAGCATCGACACTGCAAAAAATAGAGCAAATATAATGGCTTCAATCTTGCATTTTTTAATGAAATTATAACTAACTTAATGTGAACAAATTTATTCTATTATCTTTGTTTTTACGAACCTTAAATACAAAAAATTATGCAGACAATACAAGCAAACAATAGAGGTACAAGATTTATTGAAATCTCTGATGAACATCTATCCACTATACAAAAATACAATCTCTTTAGACAGCTGGCATCTAGCCACGGTATTATAGATGAAGATGTCTTAGAAAAATTAAGATTAACTATTCGTTCACTTATTGCTTCTCAGGAAGAAGATAGCAAAGATTTACTCGATTTATGTATTGATGTGATATACCACAAAGACATGAAGGCATTTGGATTAAATCAATTATATCTCCTTTATTCAGATTGGATAAAACAAAATCCTGAAAAAGAAGAAATAGAAGAAGAATAAACATGAAAACGATAGATACACGTATAAAAGGAAAATATAACCCACTAATAATAATAATGGAAGCTATTTTATTATCAGCTAAAGGAACCTCTTTAGAAATAATAACAGATAGCAAAGATATTTTTAAAGAAACAAAAGCTTATCTAATTGATAAGGAAATCGGTTTTAGAGAAATATACGACGAAGATAAAATAACATTACAATTTAAAGTTTAATGAGCCAAGTAAAAAAAGATTTAACAAAATTCCCTAAGGAACTAAAGCAAACAATTAGTGAAAAATATGGTAGTCTAGACCGATTTTATGCTACTGTCTATTTAATTGCTCGCAATGAGCATCAAGCACAAATGAACAATGTTCCTGCAGCTCAACAGAGATTAAATACAATAAAAGCATATCAAGGTATGATTCGTTTTATGCTCGATGAAGGTGGAGCAAATGGACAAACTATTTTAGACGATATCGCTAGTGATTATTTAGAGGATTTTGTTCAATTTAAAGAGCAAGACTTTGGACTAACGAATGAAGACTTTATCGCTATTATTAAAAGAATTTGAGTTATAAACATATCTTTTAAAAGCCTATTTGGAGAACCAGATAGGCTTTTTTTATTGAATATAATTAGTAACACACAAAAATAGATCATCTGTTTGACACCGACATGATGATAGCATGTCGGTGTCAAAGCATTCTCTTGTCGGTGTTAAGATGATAACATAACTTAGTTCAAACACCATCAATATTCCTATCTAAAATCATTTTGACTAGGTAAAATATAAAATGAAAACGAAACAATCAACTCCTCGTTTTTCTTAAAACACATCCCTCCTATTCGTTCTTTAGGAAATGTTAAAATGATTTATAAATCACTCTGGCAACCACTATCTTAAATTAATTTAGAATTTCACCTCAGTTTTATTGCGTATCTTTGCACCATGAGAAAACAGGATTTAAAAGACTGGTTACCAACAACCAAGAAAGAAGTTAAACTACGTGGGTGGGATGAATTGGATATCATTTTCTTTAGTGGAGATGCATATGTTGATCATCCATCTTTCGGAGCTGCTGTACTTGGACGTGTTCTTGAAGCTGAAGGTTTAAAAGTTGCGATTGTTCCTCAACCCAATTGGAGGGATGACTTACGTGACTTTAAGAAGCTAGGTAAACCCAGACTGTTTTTTGCAGTAAGTGCAGGCTGTATGGATTCTATGGTCAATAAATATACTGCAAACAAACGTCTTAGAAGTGAGGATGCCTATACTCCTGATGGCCGCCCAGATATGAGACCAGAATATCCAACCATTGTTTATAGTACTATCTTAAGAGAACTTTATCCTGATAGTCCAATTGTTATTGGAAGTATTGAAGCTAGTATGAGACGTCTTACTCATTATGATTATTGGGAAGACAGAGTTCGTAAAAGTATTTTATGCGATAGCAAAGCAGATCTATTAATCTACGGCATGGGAGAACTTCCTATTGTAGACTTAGCAAAGCAGATAGAGGAAAAACTAAATCAAAATCCAGAACAATCATACGCAACCCGAGATATGATAGATGGAAGTGCCATGCTTCAATCTGCATATATAACCAACAATTACGAAACTCTACCCGATGATATTGAGCTTTATAGCCATGAGGAGTGTTTGCAAGACAAAAAGAAGCAAGCGTCCAACTTCAAACACATTGAAGTTCAAAGCAACAGTTATGAAGCTAATCGTATTATTCAAAAAGTAGATGGACGAACTGTGGTTGTCAATCCACCTTATCCTCCAATGACAGAGGAACAACTTGATAGATCATTTGACCTACCTTATATGCGTATGCCCCATCCGAAGTATAAAAACAAACGCATTCCTGCCTATGAAATGATTAAGTTTTCTGTCAATCTGCATAGAGGCTGCTTTGGTGGTTGTTCATTCTGTACCATATCGGCACATCAAGGCAAATTTATAGCAAATAGATCAAAGAAAAGCATTATAAATGAAGTCAAAGAAATTATTCAGCATCCAGAGTTTAAAGGATACTTGAGTGATTTAGGTGGTCCCTCTGCCAATATGTACAAGATGCATGGCAAGGATCTAGAGATCTGTAAAAAGTGTAAACGCCCATCTTGTATTCACCCAAAGGTGTGTCCTAATTTAAATACAGACCATAGCGCATTATTAGATATTTATCGTACTGTAGATGCTCTTCCAGGAATTAAAAAAAGTTTCGTAAGTAGTGGTGTACGTTATGACTTACTTCTGCATGAGTCTAAAGATAAAAAAGTAAATAAAATCAATAGAGAATATACACGAGAATTAATAGAAAAGCATGTGAGTGGCCGTTTGAAAATTGCTCCTGAACATACGAGTGATAGCGTACTCAGCATTATGAGAAAACCCTCATTTAGCCAATTCTATGAATTCAAAAAGATATTTGATCAAGTAAATAGAGAAACTGGATTAAGACAGCAACTTATCCCCTATTTTATTAGTAGCCATCCAGGATGTAGAGAAGAGGATATGGCTGAGCTAGCTGTAAAGACAAAACAACTTGACTTCCATTTAGAACAAGTACAAGATTTTACACCCACTCCGATGACTGTAGCTACTGAAGCTTGGTATACTGGCTATCATCCCTATACCCTAGAACCGGTTTATAGTGCGAAAACAAAGGAACAAAAATTAGCTCAAAGACAGTTTTTCTTCTGGTATCAACCTAAAGCAAAAGCGAGTATTATTAGGGAACTTAAAAAGATAAAAAGAGAGGATCTTATAGATAAACTCTATTAAGACCCTCCCAAATATTTTCTATTTAACCTCAGTTGCTTGGAGTAGCTATTATCTCTTGTAAGATACTTACAGCCTCCTCGACTGAGGTTACTTCTTTTACTAACATAGATCGTTTACCATTCTTCTCTCTCAAGTCACAGCGTCGAGTATAACGCATCATATAATTAATCATCCTACCAAACATTTCACTTTGGAAATAAGGACTAGCACTATCTGTCACAAAGAATAAGGTCATTCTTCCTGCTTTCAAGAAAATACGCTCAACACCCAAACGGGCAGCTATTCTACGCAAAGGAACTACACGTAATAACTCTTCTGTTTCGGAAGGTATAGGGCCAAATCTATCTATTAAGCGCTTTTTAAAGGCTTCAACCTCTTCATCTAGTTTTAAGTTATCAAGTTCTCTATAAAGGAGCATTCGCTCACTACTTCCAGTCACATAATTATTAGGAAGCAATAACTCTAAATCACTTTCCAGTTGAGATTCTAGAACAAATTGTTCTCCACTAATTGTACCATCTTCAGTTTTATCTTCTAGATACAATTCAGAGAATTCATCTTGTTTCAACTCATGAACTGCCTCACTTAATATCTTCTGATAAGTTTCATATCCTAAATCAGCAATAAAACCACTTTGCTCAGCACCTAGTAAATTTCCTGCTCCACGAATATCTAAATCTTGCATTGCAATATGAATACCACTACCCAAATCACTAAAATTCTCAATAGCCTGCAATCTTCTTCTAGCCTCATCTGTAAGACTACTGAGAGGTGGCGCTAATAAATAACAGAAAGCCTTTTTATTACTACGCCCAACCCGACCACGCATCTGGTGTAGATCACTTAGTCCAAAGTTTTGAGCTTGATTTATTATAATAGTATTAGCATTGGGTATATCTATACCACTCTCTATAATTGTAGTAGATAAAAGAACATCATAATCGTAATTAGCAAAAGCCAAAATTGTTTCTTCCATCTCCTTCGGATCCATCTGACCATGACCTATACACACTCGACAATCAGGAATATTCTTTTGAATCATCAATTTCAAATCAATCAAGTTTGCAATACGATTATTCACAAAAAAGACCTGCCCATTACGGCTCATCTCAAAGTTGATGGCATCGGTAATAATTTCTTCATTAAAAGTATGAACCTCTGTTTGAATAGGATAACGATTTGGCGGTGGCGTAGAGATGATACTCAAATCTCTTGCTCCCATTAATGAAAATTGTAAAGTTCTAGGTATAGGAGTAGCTGTAAGCGTTAAAGTATCTACATTCACTTTCATCTGTCGAAGTTTCTCTTTCACTGAAACACCAAACTTTTGTTCTTCATCAATGATCAGTAAGCCCAGATCTTTAAACTTAACGTTCTTTCCTAGTATCTTATGTGTTCCTATTAGAATATCGACTTTACCTTCACTCAAACTCTTTAAAACCTGTTTCGTATGATTTGTAGTTCTAGCACGAGTTAAGTATTCAACAGTACAAGGAAACTCTTTTAGGCGTTCTTTGAAAGTTTGAAAATGCTGATAAGCTAATACAGTGGTAGGAACTAATACTGCCACTTGTTTATTATCGGTTACAGCTTTAAAAGCCGCACGTATAGCTATTTCGGTTTTTCCAAATCCTACATCTCCACAAACCAACCTATCCATAGGCATATTGCTCTCCATGTCTTGTTTCACATCTTGAGTTGATTTACTTTGATCAGGGGTGTCTTCATAGATAAAAGAGGCCTCAAGCTCTTTTTGGAGGAAACTATCTGGACTAAAGGCAAAACCTTTCTCCTCCCTACGTTTAGCATATAATTTAATCAGATCACGAGCTATGTCTTTAATCTTATCTTTTGTTTTATCCTTTATCTTCTGCCAAGCTCCAGTACCCAATTTGTTTAGACGAGGAGCCTGTCCTTCTTTTCCTTTATACTTGGATACTTTATGTAAAGAATGAATTGAAACAAAGACAACATCTTCATTTTGATAAACTAATTTAATAACTTCTTGAGTTGTATCTCCATTAGGAATACGCATTAAGCCTTCAAAACGACCAATACCATGATCGGTGTGGACAATATAATCGCCTATCTTAAATTCATTTATCTCCTTTAATGATAAAGCTACCTTACCCGAACGAGCCTTATCACTTTTTAAATTGTACTTATGATACCTATCAAAAATCTGATGATCTGTAAAAAAACAAGCCCTCAACTGATTATCGACAAACCCCGCATGAATAGTTTTTTCTACTGCTGTAAAAGTAATATCATCACCCCTATCATCAAAAATAGCTTTAATACGCTCTGTCTGCTTTAAGCTATCACTGCAAATATAGATAGCATAACCGCGAGACTGATAATCTTTGAGTGAATTAGCAACAAGATCAAAGTTTTTATGGAAAATGGGTTGTGCAGTAGTATCAAAAGGAATAGTAGCATCAACTTTGTCAAAGGAACTAGTAGCTGAACCAAATTCTAGTAATTTAAATTGCTTTAAGACAGAACTCAATTCCCCTTTATCAAGCAATACGGGAGGAATATATTTTTCATCTTCTTCCTCTTCTTTAGCTATAATAGCCTGACTAGAGATAGCTTCATTAGCAACAAATTCCACACGCTCTTTTATCCAAAAAAAATCACGTGCTGCTACAACACAATCAGAAGAAAAGAATTCTAAGAAAGATACATTCTTTGCCCCTACAACGCCCAAAGTAGGGACAATAGCTATCTTTTCTAATATTTCTTTAGAAAGTTGAGATTCTACTTCAAAGGAGCGAATACTATCTATTTCATCTCCAAAGAAATCAATACGATAAGGATATTCAGACGAATAAGAAAAAACGTCAATCAAACTTCCTCGTATCGCAAACTGACCTGGCTCATACACATAGTCAGTATATTCAAAGCCCAAATCACGAAGACGCTCTGTGATTTGGGATAATTCAACCCTATCTCCTTTAGCAATCTTTAGCGTTTTATCATTCAGATCCGATTCTGATACAACTTTTTCAGCTAAGGCATCGGGATAAGTTACAATACAAAGAGCATCGACACTTTTACTCAACCTACTAAGCACCTCTGTTCGAAGAATTTCATTAGCTGCATCCTTCTGCCCATACTTAATAGCTCTTCGATAAGAAGAGGGGAAAAACAACACGTTTTTATCACCTAAGATCTGGCATAAATCATGATAGAAATAGCCTGCATCTTCTAAATCATTTAAAATAAATAAATACGGGTTTTTCTTTTGTGCTATTAAACTAGAAAAGAGGAAGGGAGATGCAGAAGCTACTAATCCAGAACAATGGATTACCTGCGACTTAATATCTTCTAAACCTTTGGATAATGCTTTAATTTGAGAATGGGCGCTATATTCTCTTTGTATCTCTGATAATGTCATATTCAATTGCTTATGAACTGCAAAAGTACGAAATTTTACTCAGTTTTTAATATAGGACTTTTCTTAAGAATTATAAAAGAGCTACATTTGTATATAACCCCCTATCTAAAGAAGAAAAAAGTATATGCACAACTCAGACAGCATCATAATTATCCCAACGTACAACGAAAAGGAGAATATAGAAAATATCATTAGAGCTATCTTTGATTTGGACAAAGTATTTCATATTTTAGTTATTGATGATAATTCTCCTGATGGTACTGCCTCAATAGTCAAGACTTTACAAGAAGAATTTCCCGAACGTCTGTTTATAAAAGAGAGGAAGGGAAAACTAGGTTTAGGCACAGCTTATATCGAAGGATTTAAATGGTGTCTTGCACGCCCTTATGAGTTTATTTTTGAAATGGATGCAGACTTTAGTCATGCTCCCAAAGATGTGCCCAGGCTATACGAAGCTTGTGCAACAAAAGGAGCTGATGTCTCAATAGGCTCACGCTATGTAAGTGGTGTAAATGTTGTAAACTGGCCTATGGGAAGGGTGTTAATGTCTTATTTTGCTTCAAAATATGTGCGCATAATAACAGGACTACCCATTCATGATACCACAGCAGGGTTTGTATGTTATAGAAGAAAGGTATTAGAAACTATCGACTTAGATAATATATCTTTTAAAGGATACGCATTTCAAATAGAGATGAAGTTCAAATCTTATTTACACGGTTTTAAGATTGAAGAAGTTCCTGTCATCTTTATAAACCGAAAACATGGTACATCCAAAATGAATAGTAGTATTTTTGGAGAAGCAGTATTTGGTGTCATAAAACTTAAGCTTGATAGCTTATTTAAGAAATATCCTCAACAACATGAAAAAGACTCTAATTAAGAATGTAATAGTAGTAAATGAAGGCAAGCAGTACAAGGCCTCTGTAACCATTGATGGAGAAATCATTAAAAAGATAGTAACCCATGAAGAGTGTTCTGATGAGGAGTTTGATACTGTAATTGATGGTTCAAACCAATATCTATTACCAGGCATAATAGATGACCATGTTCACTTTAGAGACCCAGGACTAACACAAAAAGGAGATATTTCGTCTGAAAGTTGTGCGGCAGTTGCAGGTGGAGTTACCTCCATTATGGATATGCCAAACACCACTCCACAAACTACTTCATTAGAAGCTCTAGAGGAAAAACTCAAACTTATGGCAAACAAATGCCATACCAACTATTCTTGTTACTTTGGAGCGACTAATCAAAATGTGGATATTTTACCTCAATTAGATAGACATAACATTTGTGGTGTTAAGGTTTTTATGGGTGCAAGCACAGGCAATATGCTCGTAGATAGATTAAAAAGCTTAGAAGCTATATTTAACAATACCAACTTACTGATTGCCACGCATTGTGAAAATCAAGATTTGATTCGCCAAAATACTCAGCACTATAAACAACAGAATGGTAACCCCGATGACTTACCTCTTAAATACCATCCAATCATTCGCTCGGAAGAAGCCTGTTTCCAGTCTTCATCACTTGCCGTTAGATTAGCAAAAGAGAGTGGAGCTCGACTACATATTTTACATATTTCGACTGCTAGAGAACTTAGTCTATTCGATAACAAGCCTTTGGCTGAAAAACAAATCACAGCAGAAGCTTGTATAGGACACCTCATGTTTTCTGATAACGATTATGAAAAGTTTGGAACAAGAATTAAATGTAATCCTGCTATTAAAACATTAGAAGATAGAAATACGTTACGTAAAGCAGTAAGTGATGGAATTATTGATGTTATAGCAACAGATCATGCACCTCATTTGCTATCAGATAAAGATGGTGGGGCTTTAAAAGCAGCCTCAGGTATTCCTATGATTCAATTCTCCTTAGTGAGTATGTTGGAACTAGTAAATCAAGGAGTATTTTCGATTGAACAAATTGTGCAAAAGATGGCTCATGCCCCCTCAGCTATTTATAAAATAAATAATAGAGGATACATACGTGAAGGATATCAAGCCGACTTAGTACTAGTACAAAAAAATGATCCATGGATTGTTACTCAACCGTTAATTCAAAGTTCTTGTAAATGGAGCCCCTTCGAAAAAGAGCAATTCAACTGGAAAGTCAAAAAAACATTTGTCAATGGTAATCTTGTTTATGATAATGGAGAAGTAGATAAAAGTTACCATGGACAGCAATTAAAATTTATATGATTATAAAGCATACAATAAGAGATCTTATTTCAAAAATAAACTGGGAAGCATTTTTTATAGAATGGAAATTTCATAAACGCTTCGCTTCAATAGCCAATCTTCAAGGTTGCGATGTAGTACGTGCCTCTTGGCTTACTGATTTCGAAGAGAAAGACAGAGCTAAAGCCTCAGAAGCTATGCAATTATTGAAAGAAGCCTATCGTATTTTACAGCAACTAGATAAAGAATATGAAATAACAACTCTACATAAATCTACTCCTGCACTACCTGCAAAACTACAAGAACTAGTAGCTCTTGAACCTGCGTATGTACCATACACACTAATGGTGGCAGCAGCTGATCCAGAAATAGATTTGCTTTACGAAAACGATGAACATAATAGAAAGATAGTACAATCTATTACGAATCGCTTAGTAGAAGCAGGTATTGTAGCTTCAAGAGAGCAAATAGATGAAAATCTTCATAGTTTTGCTATTGATCCACGCACCCGTAAACCTGATTTATGGAAACAATTAGATGAACTTCTAGATTTCAAAAAAATAGGTGTGTCAATTAGTAAAGATGGAGATTTACTTCCTCTTTCTGCTCAATGTGCTATTATTATGTAAAACTATGTTCAAGCATTATATTATATGCTATTAATCAAGATTTTTTTAGTTTTTACGCTCGTTGCTGTATTACCATCTGTCTTTATTTATTCTAGACTAAATATAAAGAATGCACGTAAACTACTGAAACGTTACTTTTGGCTTCCACCTCTTTTCATTACACTAGGTTTAGTCTATCTCACTTTTATAGCTAGTGGTAAACTCTTAAATGATAACGATGTTATCATGGGGTGGCTAGTGATGCTTTACTTTGGACTTGTAATTCCTCGGTTTATATTAAGCATCATACTACTTATTAGTTTACCCTTCCATTATTTTTATAAAGGATTAACTAGACCCTTACTTATAGTAGCTGCTATACTTTCTTTTATAGTAGAAGGTGGACTTATCTATGGCATATTTATAGGAAGAAATCAATTTGAAGTAAAACAATTTGTTTATGAGTCGCCACACATTCCACAAGCTTTTGATAACTATAAAATAGCACAGATTTCAGACCTTCACATGGGAGGATGGATAGGAAATAAAGCTGCATTAAAAAGATTTGTCTCCTTAGTAAATCACCAAAATACTGATGTAATAGTATTTACAGGAGATTTAGTAAATCAGAGAGCAGTAGAATTAAAAGGCTTTGATGTTATTCTATCAGAGTTAAACAGCCCCGATGGTGTTTATTCTATTTTAGGGAATCATGACTATGGTAGCTATTATAGATATTGGAGAGACTCAAGCGAAGAAGTCAACAACTTACTAGTGCTACAAGATATTCAGCGAAAGATGGGATGGAAACTCCTCAATAATGAACATACATTCCTCCAAAGAGATAAAGATAGTATAGCCCTTATCGGAGTTGAAAATGATGGAGAACCTCCTTTCTCTCAATTTGCAGATCTACAAAAAGCAATGAAAGGAACTGATAACTATTTTCAAATTTTACTAAGTCATAATCCAACCCACTGGAAAAGGGAGGTACTGCCAGAGAGCAATATAGATATCATGCTTGCTGGTCATACACATGCCATGCAACTTGAATTATTTCATCGCTCACTAGCCTCTCTTAAATATAAAGAATGGTCTGGGGCATATTATTATGGAAACAGGGCTTTATATGTTAATATAGGAGCTGGAGAAATAGGAATACCTTTCCGTTTAGGGGCATGGCCCGAAATCACCATAATCACATTAAAACACAAGTCTATTAATTAATCATTATTTTACTTTTGCCACTAGCTTCTTTTTCCAACCTTATTTGAATCGCTATTCTCTCACTCATTTCTTGAACGTGAGATATTACGCCTATTTTACGACCTTGCATTTGTAATTGTTCAAGAGCATCCATTGCCGTACGTAGGCTGTCAGCATCTAGTGAACCAAAACCTTCATCTATAAAAAGAGACTCTACCTTCAAATTATTGCTTGACAAAGAAGATAAACCTAATGCTAAAGCCAAAGAAATTAAAAAGGACTCACCCCCCGACAAAGAAAGTACAGTTCGTACTTCATCACACATATCACAATCAATAACTTGTAAAGACAAACTATCTCCTACTTGTTCTAAGCGATATCTTCGAGCTAAATAAGATAGATGCTTATTGGCATGAAGTAATAATATTTTCAGCGTATAACTTTGAGCAATTACTTTAAATTTAGCCCCATCAGAGCTTCCTAACAAAGTATTTAATCTACCCCATTCTTCTGCAATAACTAGTTGTTTCTCTTTCTGCTTCAACAGTACATCAAACTTTTTTCTATTCTCCTTATCTTGCTGAAGTAAATGATAACAATTGTTTAATTCTTTATCAATCAATTCTATCTGATTGCTTAGCTCTTTAAGAGTAGCACTATTCTCTTTTTCTGATATATCTTTTAACTGGGACTTATACGCAAGTAGATTTTGATCCAACTCTAATAATTGTCCTTCTATTGTAGCTCTTTCAGTAAGTAAATCAGATTCTTCTTTCTGAAATGCTTCAAAAACAACTTTAAATTTTTCTGTTTTAGCTTTATAATCTCTCTTAATTTCCTCAACAGTTTTACCTCTTAATAGAGATTTCCTTTCTTTCGTTTGAGAAGATAAAATAGCTTGTTCTTTATCTAATTCTTCTTTTATTTCAGTCAGTAATTTACTCGACGCCTCAACTTCTTTTTTTGCTAAAGTGCTCTCCGATTTTGCTTCTTTATATGCATTAAAACTATCATTTAATCGAGATTGATCTTTATAAATTTGCTCCTTTGCTTGGATAATTTTATCTCTCTCTTCAATTACTTTATTGTAATTCAAAATCACAGAGTTTATCTTACTTTCTGCAATACTCAATTCCTCAGTCTGTTTTTCTATATATGCCTCACTAAAAACACTCTTTTCATACAGACTTTGTAAGGCTTCTAAATGATCCTTTTTATCCGCTAGATCTTTTTTCACTTTAGCTAAATCTTTAGCTAGATGATCTAATTCTTTTTCAACCCCTACTTTCTTCGTCTGTAGAATATTTACTTTTGTAGTTAGTTCTTTATAAGATTGCTCTAACACACTGAAATCACTTTTAATAGTAGCTGTATGGAAGAAATGCTGGGTACTACCACATACAGGACACTCCTTACCTGGCTCTAAAAGTTCTCGTAAACTTATCACATTATTACTTACCCTAATTTGAGATTTTCTATATAAATCTGCAGAATGATTAAATTGAATTTGAGTTTTCTCTAACGATTGAGCATAGTTTGTCAATTCTTCGTCTTTAGATTTTTTGGTTTTAGTAAGGGTTTCCAATTCTTTTTCTAGAGTTTCACGCTCTTTTAAGACTCTATTAAACTCACGAAAATCACTACTTAGTTTATTAAGATTGACTTTAGACAAATTGATCTCTTTTTGTTTGTCATAGACTTTTTCAATCTTTAAAGATTGTAATTCTTTATTATATTCAGCTTGTTTAAGAGTATAGTTATGTACTTGAGCTTGAAGATACCCAATAACATCTGCAACTTTCTTTCCTACACTTTCAGGTATTCGAAGCTCTTCATAGAGATTCTTTAAAGCACTTATCGAATTATTTAATCGGTCTGTTACTATCTTATCTCTGCGCTGCTTAGACTCTAGCTCTTTAGAACTTGAATCAAATCTGTGACGAAGAGTAGTAAGTTGTTCCTTTTTTGTACTAATTTTAGTATCTAGAGAAATAGCTAGTTCAATCTGAGGTTCTAGCAATTCCCAATCATTCTCAAATACTTCTTTCTGTTTTTTTGATTCTTCCTTTCGAAGAAGACTACTCTCTTTCTTCTTATTATTTTCCTTGATTTTATCCCTAGTTTGAGCAATGCTCTTTTCTATATCAAATTTTTTCTTGAAGGCTTCATCTCGTTTTGTACAAGTTTGCAATTGGTCTCTTAACTTAATAGATTCCTGCTTTACCCCCTCATATCTAGTTTGAATGCTCTCTACTTTTTCTGGTGGCAGTATTTGTACTACTTCCATCTGTGTCTCAATTTTCTTGATAAGACCTTGCTCTTCCTTATTTCGAGCATAAATTAATTGAGATATTTTAGAATAAATTTCTGTACCGGTAAGTTTCTCTAGTAGCTCGGCTTTATCTTTTTCATTTGATTTTAAGAATGTGGCAAAATCATTCTGAGCTAATAAAACCGTTCTTGTAAACTGTTCATAACTCAAACCTATTGCTTGCGATAACTTCTGCAGCAATTCTGTTTTAGTGCCTTGTAGTTCAACACCATTAGTTAAATCATAAACAACAAGAGTTTGTGCTTGTAATTTACCATCTGGTTTATTATAAGAACGCTTCACTGTCCACCTTGATCGATATCTAATTTCATTAATACCGATAAAGTCTACTTCAGCATAACCATTTGCCATCCCTCTTCGTAAGATATTCCTCACATCATTTTGACTAATTTCAGAATCACCCCCATCACTCACTTTGGTTGTTCCTGCAGATATCTCAAATCTAGGAATCTTATCATAGAGAGCTAAACATAGAGCATCTAAGATGGTGGATTTGCCTGAACCCGTTGGTCCAGAAATAGCAAAGATTCCTGCGGACAATAGAGGTTCTTTTTCAAAATCAATAACAGCTTCACCCTCAATCGAGGCTAAATTACACAATTCAATTCGAGTTATTTTCATTTTTCTTCTTCCTCTATTTTATAGTACACTTCTTGGAATAATTCTAATAACGAATCAGACATATCTACCTTATAAGTATCTAAAAAAACTTTTTTAGCAAGATCTATAGGTTCAAGTGACTGCAATCCATCTAAAGAATCATATTCTTGTGTTATAACATTCTTAGTACGGTATTCATTGGGTATGCGAGTAAGACGTACAGCTTTATCTTCAAGAGCTACACTTATCTTTTGAACTAGCATCGGTTCGGGTTCTTCTAACAAAACTCTCACTTCAAGATAAGGATATAGAGATGTATCATCACCATCTCTCGCTATAGGTAAATTACTTAAACTATCTAGCACGTCTTGAGGTAGCGCCGCCCCTTTATCAGGAATACTGATCAGCTTTACCAAAGGAGAGTATTCTATCTTATCTATTGAGACTGTTTTCCCTTTATCGAGGACTACTTTAACAACACCATGCTTGTAATATTTTTCAGCAAAAGACATAGGTAGCGGACTTCCTGAATATCTAATATGCTCACATCCTGCCAACTTCTGTGCTTTGTGTATATGTCCAAGAGCTGTATAATTGATATCTTTAAATAAGTTAGGAGATACAGATTCCAATCCCCCTATTATTAACTTTTCACTATAATCATTCTTAGCTATATCCGACCCAATCGCTTGCAAATGCCCCATTGCCACTACAGATTGATCTTCTCTCCTTTTCTCATTCACTCTTTGTATTAGTTGCATGTAAAGCTCTTGTATACCTGCTGCATGAGGATTTTCCGAATCGACCTTAGGATAATCACCCTGACGAAGAAAAGGAACGGCAAGACAGAAACCCTCAATTTCTTTTTGTTGGTTATATAAAGGTATAATCAACTGATCATAATCAATTTCCGAATTTACTTTAGGTACAAGACCTTTTATGAAAGTGTTTTTATCTTGTACTAAAGGTAAAGGTGCTTCTAATCGAGAAGCTGAATCATGATTTCCAGCAGTCACAACAATCTGAATATTATTTTTCAAAGTTGTTATCTCTTGAATAAATCTATAGAATTGATTTTGAGCTTGGGCAGAAGGATTCGACACATCAAATATATCTCCAGAGACAAGGAGTACATCAATATCTTCTTTTAAAATAGTTTGCTTCAACCAGTCTAAAAAATGAGTATGTTCTTTAACCCGATCATAGCTAAAGAATGTCTGACCTAAGTGCCAGTCTGCCGTGTGTAATATAGATATCATAGGAGCATTGTTTCTTTAAAGTTACATATTAATTGGTACAAAACAATATTTTTTTATTTACATTTGTTATAACAACAAACCTATATAATATGCGTATAATATATATCTGCTATGTGATTTTAATTGCGATACCATTATTACTCTTAGCTACAATTATTACAGCTTTAACTACTACTTTTGGCTCAGTAGTAGGCAACGCAAAGTATTGGGGCTATATTCCTGGGAAGTATTGGGCTAAATTTATATGTAGCATATTACTTCTTCCTGTAAAAGTGACAGGAAGAGAAAATCTAGATAAAAATAGATCATACGTCTTTGTAGCCAATCATCAAGGGGCATTCGATATATTTCTTATCTATGGCTACATTCATAGAAACTTTAGATGGATGATGAAAAAGAGTCTTCGCCATATTCCATTAGTAGGTAAAGCTTGTGAAAGTGCTGGACACATCTTTGTAGATCGTTCAGGACCTAAAAAGATAAAAAGAACCATCGCTGAAGCTGGAGAAATACTAGTACATGGAGTGTCTCTTGTTGTGTTCCCTGAAGGAGCACGTACATTTACTGGGCACATGGGATACTTTAAAAGAGGAGCTTTTCAACTTGCTAGCGATTTAAAGTTAGATATTGTACCTCTCACCATCAATGGGTCTTTTAATGTACTACCTAGGACAGGCTTTCTCCCGAAATGGCATAGAATGTCACTCACCATACACAAACCCATCCCCCATCAAGGTCAAACGCCTAAAGATATTAAAAGCGCTCTAAACGAAGCTTATTCTATTGTGGAATCGGGACTAGTCGAGGAGTATAAGGGAATGGTGATAAACGAAGATCAAGAAGTTTTTGATTAAAAAACAGCTAATAGCATAAAAAACAGAAAGGAGATACATTTGTATCTCCTTTTTCTATTATGGGAAGCCGCACTGATTGATGCGATGAAACTCCGATTGACATGATTTGAGTGCCCCGAACTCTTTGTAATCCACTGATCCGTAATACGAATACCCGAAGGTTGTGGCCCGCCATTAAATACGGAAGCGTGTCTCGGTTTTCTTAATTACTTGATGAGTTACCCAGTCGATCAATGCGGCCAATAACTATCTTTGTTATACAGCAAATATAACTGCTTTCTACTATATAAACAAGGGATAAATCCATTTTGTTCGTATCCCCTTAGAATATTTTGATAAAAACAAAGGCGAACTAATTGATTAGAACGCCTTTATTATTTTATCTATTGCTTAAAATTTAAGCTTTAGCCTTCGCTACGATTGCTTTGAAAGCTTCTGGATGATTAACTGCTAAGTCAGCAAGGACTTTACGGTTAATTTCAATACCAGCTTTCTTTAGACCACCCATTAATCTTGAGTAAGTCATTCCTTCTAAACGTGCAGCAGCGTTGATACGTTGAATCCAAAGAGCACGGAAGTTTCTCTTTTTGCTCTTACGGTCACGGTATGCATAAGTTAAACCTTTTTCCCATGCATTTTTTGCTACTGTCCACACATTTTTTCTAGCTCCAAAGTAACCTTTGGTTTGCTTAAGGACTCTCTTTCTTCTTGCTCTAGAAGCAACATGATTTACTGATCTTGGCATAGTTTATTAATCTTTTGAATGTTAGCGCCGCAACTATTTTTCGGACTTTTTTGCTAAACACTCGGTTAGTAATTAAATTGAGATTTTGTTACTTATTTTAAAGCTAAAAGTTCTAAAATTTGTTTTTCATCATTAGGATGAACCAAACCAGTCTTAACTAATCTCTCTTTGCGCTTTTTACTTTTCTTAGTCAAGATGTGACTATGATAAGCATGCTTTCTTTTGATTTTCCCTGTTCCGGTAAGAGTAAATCTCTTTTTTGCACCGGAATTAGTTTTCATCTTTGGCATTTGTTGTTTGAATTTAAAATTATTAATAAAACATGGTAACGCACTATACCTGCGTTACGCATAGTTTTTTTATATAGCTAATTGCTTATTTTTTCTTTGGTGATAGAAGAAGAATCATACGCTTACCTTCTAATACAGGAAGTTGGTCTACTTTAGCATATTCTTCTAAATCATTTGCAAAACGAAGTAATAAAACTTCTCCTTGTTCTTTAAAAACAATTGAACGACCTCTGAAGAATACGAAAGCTTTCACCTTATCGCCATCTTCTAAAAAGCTGATAGCATGTTTTAATTTAAAGTTGTAGTCGTGATCATCAGTTTGTGGACCAAAACGGATTTCTTTAACATTAACTTTAGCTTGTTTTGCCTTTTGTTCTTTTTGTCTTTTCTTAAGTTGATAAATAAACTTAGAAAAATCGGTAATTCGACAAACAGGAGGTTTAGCTTTTGGGGAAATCTCCACAAGATCCAAACCGCGGTCTTCTGCCATTTTTAAAGCCTGATCTATCGGATAGACTTGGGGCTCGATATCGTCTCCAACGACACGAACTTCTCTAACACGAATTTGCCCATTAATTCGATATTGATCTTTTAAACTATCTTTCTTCATATAAAAACGTCTGCCTCTGTTCTGTTTCTTGTTTATTATGCCCAAATTATTAATTCTATTTTCTATAGAAAGCTTACTTTAGAACATTGTTTTAATGTTATGCTTTCTATTCGTTTGCAAAGTTACCACTTATTTATCATATTTTGAACTTCTTCGTTCAATTTTTTAGCAAAATCTTCAAGCTTGATAACACCTTGATCTCCTTCGCCCTGCTTACGTACAGAAACTTCACGATTTTCAGCTTCTTTCTCACCTACAATAAGCATGTAAGGAATACGTTTCACTTCATTATCACGAATCTTTCTACCAATTTTTTCGTTTCTATCATCTACACTTGCGCGAATATCATTTTTATCAAGATATTTTTTCACTTCGTGTGCGTAGTCATTGAAACGTTCACTAATAGGAAGAATAGCAACCTGATCTGGAGTTAGCCACAATGGGAATTTACCTGCAGTATGCTCTATAAGAACAGCTACAAATCGTTCCATAGATCCAAATGGAGCACGGTGAATCATAACTGGTCTATGCTTTAAGTTATCAGCACCAGTATATTCTAGATTGAATCTTTCTGGCAAGTTGTAATCTACCTGAATAGTACCCAATTGCCATTTACGACCTAGTGCATCACGAACCATAAAGTCTAATTTAGGACCATAGAATGCAGCTTCACCATATTCAATTTTCGCCTTAAGACCTTTTTCTTTACAAGCCTCAACAATTGCATTTTCAGCTTTTTCCCAGTTTTCATCGCTACCAATATACTTTTCGCGATTGACAGGATCTCTTAGAGAGATTTGTGCCTCAAAGTTTTCAAAGTTAAGAGCTTTAAAAATAATGAAGATGATATCCATTACACTCAAGAATTCTTCTTTCACTTGATCTGGACGACAGAAAATGTGAGCATCATCTTGGGTAAATCCACGAACACGAGTTAGACCATGTAATTCTCCACTTTGCTCGTAACGATATACTGTACCAAATTCAGCAAGACGTAATGGAAGTTCTCTGTATGAACGAGGAGTCCATTTATAAATCTCACAATGATGAGGGCAGTTCATTGGTTTCAATAAATACTCTTCACCTTCTTCTGGAGTATGAATAGGTTGGAATGAATCCTTACCATATTTTGCATAGTGACCAGAAGTAACGTAAAGTAATTTATTACCGATATGTGGAGTGATTACTTGTTCGTAACCAAATTCTTTTTGAATTTTCTTTAGGAAGTCTTCCAGACGTAAACGTAGAGCAGTACCTTTTGGTAACCACATAGGCAGACCCTTACCTACAGTTTCAGAGAACATAAACAGTTCCATTTCTTTACCTATCTTACGATGATCACGCTTTTTAGCCTCTTCCATCATTTCTAGGTATTCTGTAAGAAGTTTCTTCTTAGGGAATGTGATACCGTAAATACGAGTTAACATCTTCTTATCCTCTTGACCTCTCCAATATGCACCTGCTACAGTTGTTAACTTTATAGCTTTGATGGGTGCGGTAGAAGGCAAGTGAGGACCTCTACATAAGTCAGTAAAACCACCTTGTGTGTAGGTTGTAATATGACCATCTTCTAGTTCGCTAATAAGTTCACATTTATAAGTTTCATCTCTATCTGCGAAATATTTTAGAGCATCTGCTTTTGAGATACTTTTACGAACTAAAGGTTCTTTCATTGAAGCAAATTCTTGCATTTTAGCTTCAATGGTAGGTAAATCTGATTCTTTGATCGTTGCCGTTCCTGGATCTACGTCATAATAGAATCCTTGTTCGATTGCAGGACCTATTCCAAATTGTATACCGGGGTATAAAGCTTGTAAAGCTTCAGCTAGAAGGTGAGCACTTGTATGCCAAAAAGCATGCTTTCCTTCTTCATCTTCCCATTTGTAAAGTACAACTTTTGCGTCTTCTTCAATTGGACGAGTTAAGTCATACGTTTCTCCATTCACTCCACATGCTAGCACTTCTTTGGCCAAACGAGGACTGATACTTTCTGCTATCTGCAGACCAGTTACACCCTTTTCATATTCACGAATAGAGTCATCGGGGAATGTAATCTTAATCATCATATTATTTTATTACCTGTTACTATAATATATAGTCGACAAAATTAATTAATTCTATTCTAATAACGGTGCTTTTTTACAAAAAAAGCACTATTTAGCATCTCTAAACCGCTTGATTATGTTATAAGAAGCAGCAATTCCTAATTCTCCTGCTTTACTTAGATCGGAAACGCCATCTTTATTATTTCCTAAGAAGATATGAATAATACCTCTATTAAAATAAGCTTCAGCAAATTCTGGGTTAATTTTGATAGCTTCAGTATAATCACTTAATGCAGCTGGGAAGTCTTTTAGCTCAAAGTACAAATGAGCTCTATTGTAATAAGCATAAACAAAATCGGGTGCCAGTTTTATAACCGTAGATAGATCATTGAGTACTAATTCATAATCAATAACTGTTGATTTGTCTTTACTTATATCTTGCCCACTTTCTGCTCTTTCATAATCCAATTGCTTAATTTTAGCTAATGAGCGCATAAAATAAGCTGGATAAAAAGTCTTATCTATTTGAATCGCAGCACTGAAATCATCAATAGCATTATCAATATCTTGCACCAAAAAGAAATCTAATCCTCTAGCAAAACGATATTCTACACTATTAGGCTGCTTAGCCATACCTGCTGTATGAACATCAACCAAGGCAAAATGTTTGTCAGCTTCCTCTTGTGACAGAGGCTTCTCTCTATTCGTTATTACTAAAGGATAAGGTAAGATGTGTTTATTATTCAGTTCATCCATAAACTTATGATAGTGAATAATCTGTCTTACTTCATTTGATTTTTCATAATAAGATAAAGTGAAATAGGGTTCAGATTTAACTTGAACTTTCTTATTTTGAATTCTACCTCGATATTCGCTCTTATAATTTCTACTGATATCATCCTTATCAGCGACTACTAGTTTTTTGTAGTTCTCCATATTTTTATCAGAACGCTTACGCGTTTCATCACTCTTGGATTTTTGATTTTGACCAGC
Organism: Bacteroides coprosuis; assembly: GCF_020741705.1. Classification (NCBI taxonomy): domain Bacteria; kingdom Pseudomonadati; phylum Bacteroidota; class Bacteroidia; order Bacteroidales; family Bacteroidaceae; genus Bacteroides; species Bacteroides coprosuis. Next base: position 15,502 of record NZ_DYYK01000144.1, on the reverse strand, counting down.
TGTTGGTTTTTCCATCTGCATTTTCAGCATTGTTAACTCATCTTGTTCATAACCTTTTGCATCACCTAGCATCTTACGTGCTTCAGCTCTATAGTGATAACCGGCATAGAACGCGGGATAAACATCGATTACCTTAGTATAATCTGCTTCAGCACCAGAGAAATCACCTGTTCGAGAACGCAATAACCCTCTATTAAATGTAGCCATAAGGTTATCTGGGTCTATATTTAGTACAAAATCAAAGTCTTCTAAGGCTCTATTATAATCTCCCACTCTAGCACGAAGTAGCCCTCTATTATAATGACCTATAAAATTTTGAGGATCAATATCTAGGGCTAAATCATAATCACTCATTGCTCCTCTCAAATTATTTTGATGAAAGCGAGCTAAAGCTCTATTAATATAATGCATAGGATCTTGTCCACTCAGATAAGTAGCCTCATCTAAATCTTTTTCTGCCTCAGGATATTTTTCTTGCATCAAGTAGAGCATCGCTCTAGCGCCCCACGTATTAGCGTCATATTTATCAAGAGCAATAGCTTCGTCTAAATACCCCATTGCTGACACTGTGTCTTTCTCTCTTAATGCTACATCTCCTTTCATTAAATAAGCTGGTGTATATTTAGGAGAAATACGACTTAGTTCTTGTAAGGATTCTTTCGCTTTTTCATAATTTTCTTCGTTTATATAACAAAGTGCTAAGTTATTCCAAACAGGCACATCTTCAGGATCATATTTTAAAGCTTCATAATAGTCTTCAATGGCTTCTTTATATTTACCTTGTTGAACACGAGCAAGACCTCGAACTTGATACCCTGCTACAAAAAAAGGATTTCTCATCAACACTTTAGAGCAATCATCTTCAGCTCCTTTGAAATCATCTAGATTTAATTTAGCGAGGGAACGAAAGAAATAAGGTAAATGCAAATAGGGTTTTGCATTAATTACTTGATTAAAGTATTGTATAGAGAGAATATAGTCTTCAAAATATAACGCATTACGACCTATAATCATTACCCTATCGGTATTGATTTGGCCAAATAGTAATGTTGGCAGTAAGAGTAATATGGTCAAAAACTTTCTTTTCATAATAACAGTTTACTACTTGATAAAAGGATTAACAACAAATGTAATAAATCTTGCTATCTATTGAGGAATGATTATCACAAAGCTTTAATACAATTATATTATTTTTAGTTCATTGTAGTGAAAGAACTTAATTATCTCATAAAATACTCATTTCACTAGTCGCAAAATCTTTCACTTTCTACCTCATGTCTTTTATACACAAAAAAAGGCTCTACTTGCATAGAAACACAGAAATCATGCGTGTTTAGTTCTAGGTTTAAGAAGAAATCATCAGGGTTATGAGAATGACATGTCGGTGTCATAGTATCATCATGTCGGTGTTAAGCTGTCCTCATGTCGGTGTTATAAATTCATACTAATGATGAAGTTTAAGGCATAAGTTATAGTCCTTTTTTATCTAGATAGCAGAATAGAACTTGATTTATATAAAAAAAGCCTATCATCGAGATAGGCTTTCTACTTATTTCGCTTTTACACTTTTGATTTTGTAGTGAGTTCGAGCAGTTCCTTTAACCATTTTGTTCAGTTTGCTACGAATCATTTGCTTTCTGAGTGGAGAGATATGATCAATAAACATAATTCCGTCCAAATGATCAAACTCATGCTGCATCACTCTAGCTAAATAGCCTTCTACTTTTTCTGTATGTTTTTCAAAATTCTCATCTTGATAAGTAACGTAAACAACATCAGGGCGTGTTACATCTTCTCCAATACCTGGTAAACTTAAACAACCCTCACCCATAGTTATATCATCCCCATCCACTTCCTCAATATAAGGGTTAATAAAGACCTTGCGAAATCCTTTTAATTCAGGAAAATCTTCGGATAATACATCTAGATCCATTACAACCAAACGAATAGATAAGCCAATTTGTGGAGCAGCAAGGCCAATACCATCGGCATGTTCCATTGTTTCAAACATATTTTGAATCAGCTCCTTTAAATTAGGGTATTCGGGTGTAATATCTTTTGCAACCTCTCTTAATACAGGCTGACCATATACATAAATTGGTAATATCATATATCTAACTTTCTAATTACTTTTAAAATAAACGTTTATTTTCCAAATAAGTTTGAAGAATTATAGTAGCACTAACTTCATCTACTAAAGCTTTGTTTTGACGATCTTTCTTTTTTAAACCAGCTTCAATTATAGTACGTTGTGCAATAACGGAGGTAAATCTCTCGTCAACATACTCAAGAGGCATGTCGGGGAACTTCTTTTGGAAATTGCGCACAAACGGTTCAATATATTTCATGCTTTCAGATGGAGTATTATCCATCTGTTTAGGCAATCCTATTATAATTTTCTCCACACTTTCCTTTTGAGTATAATCTGTTAGAAAATCCATCAAATCGTGTGTACGAACTGTGGTTAAGCCATTCGCGATAATCTGCATAGGGTCTGTTACAGCGATACCTGTTCTTTTACGTCCGTAGTCTATTGCTAAAATTCTTCCCATAATTGGCTACAAAAGTACAACTTATATTAGGAATAAGTCATCGGAGTAAGAATAAACTTTTAACTTTTAGTAATTATCAACAATCTATAAAACAAAAAAATAGCCTAGAAGAAAATAGATTGCTTCTAGGCTATTAAGTATGTATATACTCTATCTTACAACTTTACTTTTACTATTGCTTTTCTTATTTTTCCACTGCTAATAATGGGGGCATGAGCATCTTCTGGATAAACAATTAAAAAATCACCAGGTCGCATTGTCACATATGTAGCAGGTTTGTCACTATAAAAAGCATAATCTTTATCGTCTTGATACGAGGTCTTTAGAGTCTGAAGTTCTGATGTAGGCAACCACCCCACTGTTTCCTCACCACTTAAAAGGACATGAATATCAATATACTTTTGATGAACTTCTAAAATTTGATCTTCCTTTCGAAGCCCATCTACTTCTGAGTTATTGATAAATAGATTATCTCCATCCAGCTCAATTCTTCCTAAATCAGTATTTAACAGATCTTGAGTCTTTATATAATTGAATGCAATTTTAAAAAGAGGATGTAAGCTCTCAATGCGAGCACTATTTTCTAAAGTTGATAAAATCATTACTTTGTTTTTAAATTTTCATCACCAAAGGTACTAATAAAAGCATATACCTTTTCTTTCATATCCTGCTTAAATTCAAATTAAGATAATGAAGCGTTCAAAACGCTATACCTATATTAATAACTCTTTCTTATTCTAAGAAATCAGACAATTTTATTGCTTGAAAAGTCATATGAGCCACACTGCTCTCATAGAAGATTCCCACAGTTTCCTTATCAATCATAGTTAAGCAAGAATACCCCCAGCTATGACCCTCGTCTACCAGAATCTGATTAGATTCTTTCCATGTGTAGCCTCCATCTAGGCTCATTTTTATAGTAATATGATCTCTACCTTCAGTCGTATTAGGATTCGAAAAGAACAATAGATCTTTGTTTAAGCAATTATCTTCGGCCTTTACAGCTATTAGACTTGCCATACAAACAGGTTCACGCAAAGCTGTACGAGAGGACTCATGCTCTTTCCATGTTTTACCTAAATCGGTAGTTGTATAAACAGCTCTACTTCCACCTCTATTATCTCTCATATTTAACATCAAAACACCTGGTTCTACTTCTACTACTTGAGCCTCAGTAGTATTTGTTCGAGCATGATTATGAATAGCCCAATGATTACCTCCATCTTTACTATACATAATACCTGCATTCGGAATACGAGTAGAGTCTATATATTGGATAGGAAAAACCAAAGTTCCATCTTCCATAGTTATTCCTCTACCTGGACCTTGTAATAAAAAGAACCAAGAAGGATCTTTTACTTGATGAGTTATATTAATCGGTTCAGACCACGTTTTACCATCATCGGTACTCTTAGACAAAACCAATTGAGCAGTTCTATTAATATCCATCCCCTGTTGAGAACTAAACCAAGCTCTTTGGTTGCCCATTCCATGAGTCCAAGCAGCAATAACCCAAGAGGTATTTGTTTTTGTATCCACAAGAATGGACGGATCTCCCACACCATTTTGAGCTTTAGGCAATCCCTCATATTCATTAAAGGCTAGGGGTAAACGCATTTTTTCCCAAGTTTGTCCTCCATCTTCACTTCTACTTAAGCCTACATCTACATGTTCTTGCAAATCTACACTATTATTATAGCGTACATCATAAACACCTAGCAGTGTACCTTTATTAGTAGTCACTAAACCAGGAATACGATATGCTGCAACTGAGTCATCTCCTGCTTTACGAACACCCACTCCTACACGATGTACTATCGCTGAATTTGATTTCATCTTAAAATCTACATTCTGCTTATCTAATGTTATAAAGTCTATTTTAGAAGAAAACTGAGTCAACACAGAAGCATTCTCTTTCATTTGTACACTAATCCAAAAGAAATTAACACCAGGGAAAAGCTTTTTATTCGCCTTAAGAAGTATTTTCCTTTTATCAACATGCTGCTTATCTACTAAAATAGAATATGATGGATTTGCCTTTAGTGTATTTCCTCTATCATGAGCAGAAACATATTCCACAGGTTGCATTCTATTTAATTTCACATCTTGCAGAGCTTCTGTACCCGAGTAATATAATTTTAACGATTCGATTTGAGAAAGATCTACATTCTCATCTAGGCAAACAGATATGGCATCGAGCTTTTTAGCAGAATCAGCTTCTACTCGAAGCATATACAAAACATTATCAACTCTTTCAATAAGAATAGGAATCTGAGTTTCGTGAACTTTTATAAGGTCTTTAGCCTGTACGCTAAAATCACATAGGATAGAGCCCCATAAAAAAAGGAAAAAGAACAATGCATTTTTCATCATATATAAATTAAAAGGATTACGACAGAGCCTTTATTAATAAGTATTTTATCAATAAAATTGCCCTTAAATCAATATTGGTTTTAATATAATACAACCCTATTTAAAATGTTACCAATACCTTTTTGTTAATTTTTCAAAACAAAATTGATTTGATTGTACCTAAGCTAGTTTAACTAAGAGGTATTAGTTATTGATAACTACTCAAGAAAAGCCTAAAACACCCTCATAAAAACGAGTTATATTCAATTCATTTAAAAGAGAGATTCAAACTTTACTACGCTTACTTAAAACTAGATTTTAAGCATTCTTAATAATCACAAGATTATTATAGAGATGTATGCACCTCTGTAAGTGTTTTTTAATTTCTCAAGCTTCAAGCTATTCAGATAGTTCTTAGTATATTTGCAACAATAATTTTTTGAAATAATCCTTATGGCAATTCTAAATAAAAGGAAAAAGGTATTTGCATCTCTTCTACTTATCCTACTAGTGCTTGGATGTACCCTATTTACCACGGTCTATTTCATGTTCTTAAAGCCAATCAACATCAAACTTGAATCAACTACTTTCTATATCAATAGAGATGATAATATGGATTCAGTATATATTCATCTGCAAGAAAGCTTACAAAAGCCCATTCCTTATGGCTTTAAACTACTCAGTACATACAAAAAGTATCCTAAACAAATACACACGGGAAAATATACTATAACCAATCAGGATACAAGTTATTCTCTCTTTTTAAAGCTATTTCGAGGAAACCAAACTCCGACTAAACTTGTTATCAACAACGTAAGAACGCTTGACCAATTAGCGCAAAAAGTAGGAGATCAGCTTATGATAGAATCATTTGAGATACAACACTATTTCGATGATATTCAGTTTCTAGATAGTCTTGGCTATACTAAAGAAACACTTCCTGCACTTTTTATCCCCAATACATACGAAGTATATTGGAATATAGAAGTTGAAGATTTCTTCAAAAGAATGGGAAAGGAACATTTGCGTTTTTGGAATGAGGAACGTACAAAACTAGCTCAAGAAATAGGGTTATCTGCGATTGAAGTAGCGACACTAGCCTCTATTGTGGAAGAAGAAACCAATGCGAATGACGAGAAACCAATGGTTGCTGGTCTTTACATGAACAGATTAAAAAGAGGTATGCCTTTGCAAGCCGACCCAACTATAAAGTTTGCCTTACAAGATTTTGCTATAAAGCGTATTACAAATAAAGACTTGGAGGTAGATTCACCCTATAATACATATATTCATACGGGATTGCCCCCTGGACCAATCCGATTTGCCTCTATACAAGGACTTGAAAGTGTATTGAATTACAGCAAACACAACTATTTATATATGTGTGCAAAAGAAGACTTCTCAGGAAAACATAATTTTGCAACAAACTTAAATGATCATATGGTTAATGCACGTAAATATTGGAGAGCATTAAACCAACGAAAAATTTATAAATAAGGAGATAACTAATGGACTTACTTAAGAAGAGAATTTTACAAGACGGTAAATGTTTTGAAGGTGGTATTTTAAAAGTGGATAGTTTTATTAATCACCAAATGGATCCAGTTCTAATGAAATCTATTGGCGTAGAATTCGTACGAAAATTTGCAGCTACAAATGTTAATAAAATAATGACTATAGAAGCGAGTGGTATTGCTCCAGCAATTATGACTGGTTATCTAATGGACTTACCTGTAGTATTTGCAAAAAAGAAATCTCCAAAAACCATTGAAAATATTCTTACTACTAAAGTTCACTCTTTCACTAAAGATAGGGAGTATGACATCATTATAAGTAAGGACTATCTTACTCCTAATGACAATGTTCTCTTTGTTGACGATTTCCTAGCGTATGGTAATGCTGCCTTAGGTATTATAGACTTGATTGAAAAATCTGGAGCAAATTTAGTTGGAATGGGTTTTATCATTGAAAAATCGTTTCAAGAAGGACGTAAGAAACTAGAAGAAAGAGGTGTAAGAGTAGAATCATTGGCTATTATTGATGATTTATCACATTGTCAAATTAAAGTAAGATAAAAAATAAGCGTATGAAAAAACTAACAAATCCATGGGAAGGATTAAAAGAATACAACTGTTTTGGGTGTGCACCCAATAATCCAACAGGAGTAAAAATGGAATTCTTTGAAGATGGCGATGATATTGTGAGCTTGTGGAAACCTAGAGCAGAGTATCAAGGTTGGTTAAATACGCTGCATGGTGGAATTCAAGCGACTATAGACAATTCAAAGGCACACTAATAATAGAGTTAAATACGCTGCATGGTGGAATTCAAGCTGTTTTATTAGATGAAATTTGTGCTTGGGTAGTTATCAGAAAAAAACAGACGACAGGTGTTACCTTTAAAATGGAAACTAAGTACTTAAAGCCAATCAGCACTTTAGTAGATCATATAACTATAAAAGCTAGATTAAAGCAAGAAAAACGCCATGTACTATTCATAGAAGCAGAAATTTACAATGAGATCGGAGAAGTGTGTACACAAGCTCTTTGTACCTACTTCACAGTACCGCAAGAGAAAGCTAGAGAAGAATATTACTTCACAGAATGTGAGACAGAAGAATAAAACAAAAAAGGCAGGGAATCCTGCCTTTTTTAGTAATCTATTTTTAATGTTTGTCAAATCCACCACATCTATCGCTAGTATAATCCCCTTTTTCAATACTTTCTATTGCACGAATCCAAGCAGAGGAAGCACCATCACTAGGCATATTCCAAGCACCTCTTGGACTTAATGATAAGCCAGTTACATTTGGACCATCAGGCATACAAGAGCGCTTAAATTGCTGAGAGAAAAATCTTCTAAAGAATGTCTTCATCCAATGTTTAAGTTCATCAAAACTATACTTATCACCAAAAGCAATTTCAGCTCTCAAAAATAGAGTTAAAGGTGAATATTGATATTTTAAGGTATAGTATAAGAAGAAGTCATGCAACTCATAAGGCCCTACTAAATCTTCTGTCTTTTGTTTAATTTCATCATCTTCTGATGCAGGTTTCAATTCTGGACTAATAGGAGTATCTAAAATATCTAAGAGAGTTTTACTTAACTCTTCATTTGTTTCTTTCTCTGCAGCCCATCTGACTAAGTCTTGCACCAATGTTTTAGGAACAGAGGCATTCACTGCATACATAGACATGTGATCGCCATTATAAGTAGCCCATCCTAAAGCTAATTCAGAAAGGTCACCTGTACCAATAACTAAAGCATTTTCTTTGTTGGCAATGTCCATCAATATTTGAGTACGTTCACGTGCTTGACTATTTTCATAAGTAACATCTTGCACATTAATATCATGATTTATATCCTTAAAATGCTGAATACAAGCTTCTTTTATACTTATTTCTCTTGATGTAATACCCATCTTTGTCATCAGGATTTGAGCATTTTTATAGGTTCGACCTGATGTCCCAAATCCGGGCATAGTAATGCCTAATATATTTTCATGAGGTAACCCCATCTTATCCATTGCTCTCAGACAAACAAGTAGAGCTAAAGTAGAATCTAATCCTCCTGAAATCCCTAGAATAACTTTCTTACAATTGATATGAATTAATCTTTTAACTAAACCCAATACTTGAATATTAAAAGCTTCATTATAGTAAATATCTCTATTTTCATCAAGCGCTAAAAAAGGAAAGCGATCTATGTGCCTTACTATTTTATTACTATCGTAAACAGCACTCATCATAGGGAAAAAGACGTTTTCACCCTCATCTTCATCCAGCACATTCAGCTGGCTACTAAATACTGATGTTTTTGCTAAATCAATATCATTATAAATATAAGATGACTTTAAGTGGAATAAGTCACTCTCAGCAAGTACAGAGCCACACTCTACCACAAAAGCATTTCCTGCAAACACATCGTCTGTGCTTGATTCCCCAAACCCCGGTGCTGCATAGATATAGGCTTGATTATTTAAAGCAGACTTCACTGTCAAGAGTCCTTTCAACTGTTTATTTCTACCCACAATTTCGGGTTTATTAGACAAGAAGCACACCACATCTGTATTGGTAGAGTTTAAGTTTGCCAATTGATTTTCAAATTTAACAGCAAAAGAAAAATCAAAACCAGAGAAATTTAATTGATTGGTAAGAGGTATCAGATCATCATTAAAACTAATCTCTAAATCAAGACAGCCTTTTACTGAACTAAAGAAACGATTTTCAGACTGACCCACCTTTGGAACAAAAGCTCTTACAGCTCCTTTATGAACTACAGCTGCAACATTTAGTATCGAGTTGCCATATTTTAACGGCATACCTATTATACTGATAGATTCTGCCTCATAAGTTTCATCTAGTACATATAAAAGAGCATCTTGCGCACTATTACAAAGGATATCGCTACCATACAAATCCCCACAACTAGCTGAAGTAAGTGCCAACTCTGGAAAAACAATCAAGGAAACGTCTTTCTCACTAGCACCGTTGATAATATTAATAATCTCTTTAGCATTATACATACAATCTGCAACTTTGACCTCTGGTACTGCTGCAGCAACACGGATAAATCCTTTATTTGGCATTCTTTTGTTCTTTATATAAATCAATCGTGAATATTACATTTTTATAGAGTCATCTACAAATTTAATCAAATATTAATTTCGATATTTTATTATGTCATTTTTTATCTGATATATTTGCTTAATAGGTATTCTATTTTTACATTTGCAATGCATTTAAAATTGTAATGATTACAATTTTATAACAATTCAATTATGGAAGCATTAGAAAGGTTAGAAAAACATGAGATTAAGCCCTCAATGCAACGCATATCAATCATGAAGTACTTAATAGAGAATCGTACTCATCCTAGCGTTGATGAAATTTTCACAGCTTTATCCCCTGCCATGCCTACACTTTCAAAGACAACAGTATATAATACACTTAAACTCTTTGAAGAACATAATGCTGTAAAAATGTTGACAATAGATGAAAAGAACTCATGCTTTGACATTGATACTTCTCCTCATGCACATTTTTTCTGTAAGGAATGTAAAAAGATAGAAGACTTGAGTGATGTACTTCCTAATTTAAAAGATAATTCATTTATCAATGGAAATATGATTACAGAAACACACTTCTATTATAAGGGTATTTGCAAATCATGTTTAAAGTCACACCATGTGACTAAGAAATAGAAACTAATTAAATAATAAAAATGAAAAAATTTAGATGTATTGTTTGTGGTTACATCCACGAAGGTGAAACAGCTCCAGAAAAATGTCCATTATGTAAAGCACCTGCTAGCAAATTTGAAGAAGTAGTAGAACAAGAAGGCGCATTAACTTTTGCTGACGAACACGTTATCGGTGTAGCAAAAGGTTGTGATGAAGAAATGATCAAAGACCTAAACAGCCACTTCATGGGTGAATGTACTGAAGTAGGTATGTACATCGCTATGAGCCGTCAAGCTGACCGTGAAGGATACCCTGAAATTGCAGAAGCTTACAAACGTATTGCTTGGGAAGAAGCTGAACACGCTTCTAAGTTTGCAGAACTACTAGGTGACGTTGTTTGGGATACAAAAACAAATCTTAAAAAACGTATGGATGCAGAACAAGGTGCTTGTGCAGACAAAAAAAGAATTGCTACACGTGCAAAACAATTAAATCTAGATGCTATCCACGATACAGTACACGAAATGTGTAAAGATGAAGCTCGTCATGGTAAAGCATTCGAAGGTCTTTACAACCGTTTTTTTGGTAACGAAAAATAAATTAAAACAATAGCTCACTCTAATATTTTAACCTAATACCTTTTTTATAAAGCTTAGCGTTTTAATTAACTATATATCTCACCTTTTTAGTGAGAATGAAATAGAAGTATCTCAACATACTTTTTATAGATAGTTACACCAAATGACACAGGGAGAACTCCTCATATTGAAGAAGCTCTCCCTGTGTTTTTTATTTCTCATCACCTTATGAAGTCCTATTTCTAGGAAAATAAAATTTATTCTGACACCGACATGATGATGACATGTCGGTGTCAAAGTATATACTTGTCGGTGTTATGATAGCAACATAACTTCGCCAAAATCTACAGAGGTAATTCTATTTAAGCCAAAACAAAAAAAGAGACTGCACCTTAAGATACAGCCTCTTCCTAACTTCTATATTTATCAACCTGCTAGCAGATCTTAAATAGTATTACTTGTTTTTCTTATAGTTTTTCAATCCTACTTGCAAGAAATTAACGTAAGCATCAACATCTTCATTATATGCATAAGAGCTATTCAATGGGTTGCCATCGTTATCAATCAACACATAGAAAGGCTGAGAGTTTGAGCCAAACTTAACCCTCTGTAAGTAACTCCACTTATCTCCTACCGTTCTTAATTTTCTAGTCTTACCGTTTTCAACAACTTCTATTGGTTCTGATAGATTCGTTTTATTATCAACATATAAGGTTATCAAAACATATTCATCTTGTATTAAATGATTTACTGTAGGATCAGTCCATACAGCCAACTCCATTTTACGACAGTTTACACAACCATATCCCGTAAAGTCGAGCATAACAGGTTTACCTTGTTGACGAGCATACTCCATTCCTTGATTATAATCATCAAATTTAGCCTCAACACCACCATCATACAGATTAAAATCTTGAGTATGCATTGGAGGGGCAAAAGCACTAATAGCCTTCAATGGAGCGCCCCATAAACCAGGTATCATATAAACAGCAAAAGCTAAAGGTACTAATGCCATAAAGAATCGTGATACACCTACTTTGTTGTTGTCATCATCATGAGCAAACTTTAATTTACCCAATAGATACATTCCAAATAAAGCAAATATCACAATCCAAAGAGCGATAAATACCTCTCTATCTAAAATTCTCCAGCCATACGCCAAGTCTGCTACGGATAGGAATTTCAAAGCTAAAGCTAACTCCGCAAAACCTAATGAAACTTTCACCACATTCATCCACCCTCCCGACTTTGGTAAAGTATTTAACCAAGAAGGGAATAAAGCAAACAAAGTAAAAGGTAAGGCTAATGCCAAAGCAAAGGCAAACATACCTACAGCTGGTCCAACTACACTACCCGTAGTACTTACTTCAACAAGTAACAGACCAATTATAGGACCAGTACAAGAGAAAGAAACTAGTGCTAATGTAAAAGCCATTAAGAAAATACTTAATAAGCCTGTTGTTTGATCGGCTTTACTATCTACAGCTGTACTCCACTTGGATGGTAAACGAAGTTCAAAAGCACCAAAGAAGGATGCTGCAAAAACAACCAACATCAAGAAAAATAAAATATTAAACACAGCATTAGTAGATAACGCATTTAATGCACTTGGACCAAAAATCAAAGTAATAGCGAGACCTAATGTGAGATAAATAACAATAATAGATATCCCATAAATAACAGCATCTCTAATTCCCTTCTTCTTATCTTTATTTCTCTTTAAAAAGAAACTAACAGTCATTGGAATAATAGGCCATACACAAGGAGTTAGTAAAGCAATTAGACCTCCAAGAAATCCATAAATAAAAATATAAAAGAGAGTTCTATCCTTGGCACTATCGTGATCGCTAAATGCATTTAATTCTTTGATTACAGGTTTCCATAAATCAATACTACCTGAATTGCCTTGAATAGCAGATGGTACAGCTTGACTTACACCCTCTGCATCTTGCGAGTTATCAACACTAGACTCTTGTATTGGAGATGCTGGAGTAGAGTTGTCTACAGCTGAATTAGAAGGTTGTGCTGCAGTTGCTTTCTCTAAATTTCCATATTTAACATCAACCTGGGAAGGTGGTAAACAAGATTGATCATCACAAGCTCCATATTCCAAATATCCTTCAATATAATATTCTGGATTTGTAATTTTTACTTTTTGAATGAATTTTACCGATTTCTCATAATAGCGCAATACAGCTTGAAAAGCATTATCAAATTGCTCTATTTCTTTACCTTCGGCTTTTAATTGGCCCAATAATTCTATACCGGCATTTTTCTCTAAATGAAAAGCAGCTTCAGTAGGACCAGTACTACCTAAGTCAGTAGAGTAAACATGCCATCCAGCATCAATAGTAGCTATAAAAACTAGCTCTCCTTCTGTATTGGAGATTTTATTAAAACTAGTTTCAAAATGAACTGGATCTTTCATTTGTGCACTAACCCACGTAAAGCTGGTTAGCGTAAACAACAGGATTAAGGTTAAAAACTTTTTCATTATTATAGATATTTGATTAATAAATATTAAATCTCATAGTCTACACATGCTCTGCTCTCTTTTAAATTTGCTAATAGTTTAGCAGCAGCAACATGCTCAGGATGTACAGCATAGGCTTTTACATCTTCCAAAGAATCAAATTCACTATATAGGGCTATATCCCATGTCTCATCGCCATTTATATTAAGACCTACCTCCACCTTTCTAATAAAAGAAATCTTTGCAGGAAGAGCCTCAATGGCTTTTTTGAATTGATTCATTACTTCTTTTTTTTCATTAAGAGGAGCATCCTCTTTCAATTTAAACAAAACAATGTGTTTTACCATAACGTTGATATATTAATTAAATGTGATTATATTTGTTTCCCGAAAACTGCTCTAATAAACACAAATGTACTTTATTTGTTTCTAAATACAAGACTTATCAAATGTTAATAATAGGAATAGCAGGCGGCACGGGTTCAGGTAAAACAACTGTCGTCAGAAAAATAATCGAGAGTTTACCTGCGGGTGAAGTTGTTCTATTACCCCTAGATTCATACTATAAAGATAGTAGTCATGTACCTGTTTCTGAAAGACAGAACATAAACTTTGATCATCCTGATGCATTCGAGTGGTCTCTTTTAGCAAAACATGTTGGTATACTCAAAGAAGGTAAAGCCATAGAGCAGCCTACTTACTCTTATCTTACTTGTACTCGCCAAGCAGAAACGATTCATATTGAGCCCCGTAATGTAGTAATTATTGAAGGAATTCTTGCCTTAAGTAATAAAAAATTAAGGGACATGATGGATTTAAGAGTTTTTGTTGATGCAGACCCTGACGAAAGATTAATTCGTGTTATCCAAAGAGATGTAATTGAAAGAGGTAGAACAGCTGAGGCAGTAATGGAAAGATATACTAAAGTATTAAAACCAATGCACTTACAATTTATAGAACCTTGTAAACGCTATGCCGACTTAATCGTTCCTGAAGGAGGAAGTAATCAAATAGCTGTAGATATTCTTACTATGTTTATTACCAAACACCTTACATGGCCTGAAGAGTAAAAATCAAACTATATGCGCTTAACCTATACCTTATCTTTTATTATACTATCCTTATTTTTTTTATCCTCATGCAAACCCTCAACCAAACCTAGCGAGGGGAATGATATAGAGATATTGGACCTTCCAGATATTATTGAAAAAGGAGAGCTCAAAATTTTAACGATGTATAGCTCTGTCGATTATTTTAAATATCGAGGACAAAATATGGGATTACAATATGAGTTAAGTAAGCAATTTGCAAATTCCCTTGGAGTAAACCTAAAGGTACTTGTTGCAAATAGTGAATCGGAATTAACTGAAAAGCTTTTAAAGGGAGAGGCTGATTTAATTGCCTACAACCTACCTATTACTAAAAGCCTAAAAGACAGTCTTGAATACTGTGGGGTAGAGGTTCAGACACACCAAGTATTAATTCAACAAAACATAAAAGGGAAAGAACCTATCAAAGACGTTACAGAACTTATAGGTAAAGAAATTTATGTACAGCCAGGTAAATATTATGATAGATTGCTAAACCTAAATGAAGAGCTAGGTGGTGGTTTAATTATTCATAAGATAGATACAGATTCAATCACGTTGGAAGATCTCATAACTCAAGTTGCAGAAGGCAAGATAGAATACACTGTTGCAGATAACTCCATAGCACAATTAAACAAGACCTATTATCCCAACTTAAATATAAAGTTATCTATAAGTTTTGATCAAAAATCATCTTGGGCAATAAATAAGAACACTCCTAAGCTCAAAGAGGCTATAGACAATTGGTATCAAAACAACAATCAATCACCACAATACAAAGCGAGTCTCAAAAGATATTTTGAAATCAGTAAAAACAGTTACATTCACTCACCTATACAGTCAATAGAAAAAGGCATTATTTCTCCCTACGATCAATATTTTAAAGTTCATGCTCAAAGTATAGATTGGGATTGGAGATTACTAGCTTCTTTAGCTTATACTGAATCTAACTTTAATAAATCTGTTGTATCATGGGCAGGAGCAGTAGGACTCATGCAATTAATGCCACGAACAGCGAGAGCGATGGGCATACCGGCAGGGAAAGAAATGGACGTCAATGAAAATATAAAAGGAGCTGTAAAATATATTGGACTCACAGAACAGTCGTTCATACAAATTAAAGACAAAAGCGAGCGAATAAAGTTTGTTCTAGCTTCGTACAATGCAGGTATGGGACACGTATTCGACGCTATGGCCCTTGCTGAAAAGTATGAGAAAAATAAATATGTATGGTTTGATAATGTAGAAAACTATATATTATTGAAAAGTAATAGAGAA